>JBDRQZ010000399.1:0-3634 GCA_043826025.1 bacterium
CAGGTAGACACCACTAAACGATCCGGCGATCGTATAGCGCCAACTGCCAACCGAATGCAGCGACCTGAATATCGCGCGGCTGTTGGGCATTACCATGAGTACCAGCAAGAGCGACACGATCCCCGCCACTAATCGCACCTCAGTTACCCACAAAAGCGGCGAACGCTCCAGCAGCGGTTTAATCATCACGATGCCGATGCCGTTGGCGAGTACCGCGATCATTCCGAAGATGATCCCCAGTACCAAATCCTTGCGGGTTGTTTGCGGCAGACCCTTGCGACTGACACCGGTCAGGACGGCGATCACAATCAGGCTCGCGCCAAAGATTTGCAGCCAGGTCAGGCTCTCGCCGAGGACCAGTAGCGACATCGTGATGATGCCGGGGCTATACAGACAAGCGACAATCGCCACCAGCCCGGCGGCGAGCCGATTGAGCGCCATGAAATAGAAAGTGTCGGCGATACCGATACCGATCACGCCGCTGGCAGCCAGAAGCAGCCATTCTTCCGAAGGCGCACTTCTGATCAGGCTCTGGCCGAAAATGTATGCGGTCGGGATCAGAAGGATAAAGGCGAAGCAATCCTTGAAGAGGTTGAGCATGATCGGGTGGACACGCTCGCCCGACTTCTTGAACATGATGACGCCAAAGGCCCAGAAGACCGCCGTGATCAGCGCAAAGATTTCACCGATGGAGATAGTCGAAGTTGTCATCGAGTCTCTTTGCTAACCACGCACATTGCCATACTACTTCAGCTTAAACTCAATCGGCACCCGCACCCAGGCTTCAACCGGCGTGCCATTTTGGGTGGCCGGTTTCCACTGGCTCTTCTTCGAGGCCAGCACGGCCGCCTTGTCCAGGACCTGCGCCCCCTCGCCGGCATGCTGAAAGAACTCGACCAGTCTGACGCCACCGGTAGTATCGATCAGAAGATTGAGAATCACCGTGCCCTCAAGGCCGAGCACCTTGGCGGTATCCGGATACTCCGGCTGAATCGGGGTCAGCATTTCCGGCATGACATCGACCACCTGGGATTCGATTTCATCCGGCGGCCGCATACCGACATGAGGATCTGGAACATCTTGCGGATTAATATGCTCCGCTTTCTGCTCCGGCTGTGGTTGTGGCTCCGGCTCCTGTTCGCTGCCGCAACCCGCCAGCGCGATCAGCATTAACGCCGCAATGGCAAGTGTCACTATCCGCAATCGATTCATTTCGACCTCCGTATGAAATTCTTTTGTCAGTTGCAAGAATTCAAACTCATGGCAATTGTCAAGCACAACTTCGCTCACTGGAAAAACTCGACAATGGGGATTGGTTTTATATTGACCCACAGGTTTCAAACTCCTTATAAAGGGTACATGAACCTGGAGATGCTTTCTCGCGTCCAGTTCGGACTCACGGTCGGCTTCCACTATCTCTTCCCGCCACTTTCGATCGGTCTGGGGTTAATTCTGGTTTTCATGGAAGGCATGTACATGAAGACCAAGAAGGAAATCTATCACCAGATGGCGAGATTCTGGGTGAAGATCTTCGGGCTGATATTCGCACTCGGCGTGGCGACCGGGATCGTGATGGAATTCCAGTTCGGCACTAACTGGGCGACCTATTCGCGTTATGTCGGTGATGTCTTCGGCAGCGCGTTGGCGGCTGAGGGCATCTTCGCTTTTTTCCTGGAGTCGGGTTTTCTGGCGATTCTCCTGTTCGGCTGGAACAAGGTCAAGCCGCCGATCCACTTCCTCGCGACAATCCTCGTGGCTTTCGGCGCGCACATCTCCGCGATCTGGATTGTGGTGGCCAACTCCTGGCAGCAGACCCCGGCCGGGCATCACATAGTCGAGACTGCGACTGGCGTGCGGGCGGAGATCGTCGATTTCTGGGCGGTAGTGTTCAGCCCCTCGTTCATTGACCGGATCACTCATGTCTATATGGGCGCCTGGCAGGCAGGCGCTTTCTTGGTGCTCTCGGTGAGCGCCTATTATCTGCTGAAGCGAAAGCATGAGGCGTTCGCGCGCGCCTCGATCAAGATCGCGATTGTCGTGGCGGTAGTGGCCTCGCTAGGGCAGTTGGTGACCGGTCATTCCAGCGCCGCGACAATTGCCACAACTCAGCCGGCAAAACTGGCGGCCTTCGAGGGGCACTTTGACGCCTCCGCTCCGGCCGGGATGTATCTCTTTGGTTGGGTCAATGAAGAGGCTCAGACTGTCAATGGTATCCAGATTCCCGGATTGCTCAGCTTCTTGATCGATTGGGACAGCAAGACGCCGGTCACCGGGCTCAATGCTTTCGCGCCGGAGGATCGGCCGCCGGTCAATATCGTCTTTCAGAGTTATCACCTGATGGTGGGGATCGGTTTCGCGCTGATTCTTATCGCCCTGCTCTCCCTCTTCTATTGGGTGCGCGATGGGCTCTTCAAGGTGCGCTGGCTTTTGTGGGTGCTGGTCTTCTCGGTGCTGCTGCCACAGCTTGGCAACCAGCTCGGCTGGTTCTCCGCCGAGGTCGGACGGCAGCCCTGGATTGTCTACGGGCTACTGCGTACCCGGGATGCGCTGTCGGTCAGCGTCACCGCCGGCGAGGTGCTGACTTCGATCATTCTCTTCAGCCTGATCTATGTCCTGCTGGGTGCGTTGTTTGTCCATTTGCTCAATGAGAAGATTCAGCATGGTCCGGTGGCCGAAGAGAAGATTTCTGAGAGGCACATGGCATGAGTTTCAGCTTCGACCTCAACACAATCTGGTATGGATTGGTCGGCGTGCTATTAATCGGCTATGCGATCCTTGATGGTTTTGATCTCGGCGTCGGGTCTCTGCATTTGTTCGTCAAGGGCGACACCAATCGCCGTCTGATGATCAACTCGATTGGTCCGGTCTGGGATGGCAACGAGGTCTGGCTGGTGACTGGTGGCGGCGCGCTCTTTGCGGCATTCCCCGAGGTCTACGCGACCTCATTCTCCGGTTTCTATCTGGCGATGATGCTGCTCCTGGTGGGGCTCATCTTCCGCGCCGTGGCAATCGACTTCCGCAGCAAACGTGCCGGCAGCGGCTGGCGTCAGACCTGGGATGTCAGTTTCAGCCTGAGCAGTATCCTTTCGAGCCTGTTGATCGGCGTGGCGCTCGGCAATATCGCCTGGGGTATTCCACTCGACGCCAATCATGAGTTCGTCGGCACTTTCATTGGGCTGTTGCACCCCTACGCGCTGCTTGTCGGACTGACCACTGTGGCGCTGTTCGCCATGCATGGCGCGATCTATGTGGTGCTCAAGACCGAGGGGGACTTGCAGGCGACGGTTCGTGGCTGGGTCAACCGCACGATTATCATCTTCATCATTTGCTATATCGCAACCACGATTGCGACACTGCTTTACCTGCCCCACATGTCGGCGAATCTGAAGGCTGCCCCCTGGCTTTGGCTGCTGCCCCTGCTCAATGCTCTGGCGATTGCCAATATCCCACGCGAGATTCACAAAGGCCGCGACTGGCGCGCCTTTCTCTGCTCCTGTGCGGCGATGGCGGCAATGCTGGCGCTGTTTGGCATCGGCATGTTCCCCAACATGATCTACAGCCACACGAGTCCGGAATTTAGCCTGAATATCTACAATGCGGCCTCCTCGGCGAAGACGCTGAAGATCATGCTGAT
>JBDRQZ010000400.1:0-6301 GCA_043826025.1 bacterium
GCTACAGTGCAAAATCCAAATCGAGTCAGCAAGAGATTTATCGAATGAAAGCCGTCAGGATTTGCCGGTCAGCGAGTCGCGCGCGTAGTCAAGCAGTCTGGCGGTGTTTGCCTTGCCGCCGGGACCGATTTCGATCTCCGGACCGGCGCAGGAGGGACAGCCGTTGGGGCAGGGGCAATCTCTGATCAATTGGGCGGCGGCACTCATGATCTCCGGGGCGATGCGGAAGATCTTCCGCGCATAACCGACCCCGCCGGGCACATTTTCATAGATATAAACCGTCGGCCGCTCGGTAAATGCCGACCTGATCTGCGAAATCGAGCGCACATCCCGGACATCGCACATAATCCAGAGCGGCGCGACCTGGCCCAGGATGTTCGCCATTCCTCTGAGCGCGCCACCCAGATTCTCGCGCCCCAGCTCCAGCACCTCGGCGATCTCCTCCGGGAAGCCATACCAGAAGGCGGTGGTGTGCATCTCGATCTCAGGCAGCGAGACTTTGCCGGAGCCGATATTCTCATGCGTGTGGAACTTCACCTTCTTGAACAGCACCGTGACATTAGTCAGCGAGACTTCACCCCAGGATATGTTCCTCTCTTCCAACTCCACCTCAATCACCTTCAGATCGACTTTGGTCTCGGCATCGGTGTAGTAGTCGACCTTGTCCTCTTTGACATATGCTTTGCGGCCTTCCCAATCGAGTTGCCGCACCTGAAACTGCTGCCCCAGGTGGATGTAGATCGCTTCCGGGTGAAGCATCTCCCGGGCGGAAAAGAAATCGACTTCGCCGATCGCGCGATGGTTATCCGATTCATTCAGAATCACGAAGTTATCCGGCGAGGCGGAGCGCAGGGAAATCTCATTGGCAGGAAAAACCTCCGATGACCAATGGTAGCGATTGTCGGTCAGTCGCAGGATGCCTTTCTTCTCCAGATAGTCGAGTAGCTCGCCGGTGGTTTCGATTCCATATTTCTCCTCGACATGAAAAGGCAACTCAAAGGCCCCGCACTTCAGGTGCGAACTGAGAATCACCAGATTGTCGGCATCGACCACACCTTCCTCGGCGGGAGCGCCAAAGAAGTACTCCGGATGTGAAGCCACATATTGATTCAAGGGCGAGCTGTTGACCACGACCAGGGAGACACTCACTCCCGATTTGCGCCCCGCGCGCCCGGCCTGCTGTCTGGTGGAGGCCACCGTGCCGGGATAGCCGCACATCACCGAGACTTCGAGCGAGCCGACATCGATGCCCAACTCCAATGCATTGGTTGAGACTACGCCCCGGATCGCCCCGGAACGTAGATCGCGCTCGATGCCCCGCCGTTCCAGCGGCAGATAGCCGCCTCGATAGCCCTCGATGCGGTAGCCTTTCGCACGTTGCCGCAAGTAAGTCAGCAGAATCTCGACCGACATCCGGTCGCGCACGAAAGCAATTGTCTGGATGCCATTCTGGATGAAGCGTGCCGCCAGGCGCATTGTCTCTTTTAGGGCCGAGCGCCGGATCCCCAGTTGCGGGTTGATCACCGGCGGGTTGTAGAAGATAAAATGACGGGCGCCGCTCGGTGCGCCATTCCTGTCGACCAGCGTCATTTCGCGGCCGGTCAGTTTCTCCGCCAATTCGCGCGGGTTACGAATTGTCGCCGAACAGCAGATAAACTGCGGATCGCTGCCATAGAAACGGCAGACCCGTTGCAGGCGACGCACGACATTGGCGACATGGGAGCCGAAGACGCCGCGATAGGTGTGCACCTCATCGATTACGACAAATTTCAGATTTTCGAAAAGTTTGATCCACTTGGTGTGATGAGGCAGTATACCGGAGTGCAGCATATCGGGGTTGGTGACTACGATATGACCAGCCTGGCGGACCTTGCGGCGAACCTCACTCGGGGTGTCACCGTCAAATGTATAGGTCCCGATATTGGCATCCAGGCCGTCGATCACATTCATAAGTTCGGCGACCTGATCCTGCGAGAGCGCTTTAGTCGGGAAGAGATAGAGCGCGCGGGCCTCCGGTTCGGCGAGGATGCGCGTGAGCACCGGCAGGTTATAGCAAAGCGTTTTACCCGAAGCTGTCGGCGTCACCACGGTTACATGCTTGCCGGCCGCCACCGCCTCGATCACTTCCGCCTGATGGGTATAGAGCCGATTGATCCCGCGTCCGCTGAGCACTTTTCGTAGTTTCGGCGGGATGCCTGCCGGAAACTCGGCCCAGATCGGTTCGCGCGCCGGTTCGAACTCCCAGGCGCTGACATTAGCCATGAAGCCGGCATCCTGTTTGAGTTGATCGAGAACCTGGGTAACAGTGAGCATAACTAAATCAGTCTGAGATAGCGCCGTTTGCAGATGTCGCAGAAACGGTCACGTTTTTGATCGATATCATACATGTCATCAGAGTAATACATTACGCACTTCGCATTCCGGCAGAGCGGAATCCCGAAGAGCATGCCGACGATGCGCGACATCTCTTTCACCAGACGCTGGTAGATCAATTTCTCATCCTCCGGCAGACCGTAGAACTGCTGCTTGAGATGATACATCGAAATCAGGGCGCTGCCGGCGACCGCATCGATATCATAGGGCAGCACATGATTGCGGGCGTTGTAGATATCATCTTCCATCACCCCGATGATCTTTTCTTTGTCACTGGCCTTGAGCATCTCCAGTCGCTGCAGAATCACCGTCGAATAATACTGGCCCTTGATCAGGTTGTAGGCTTCATCCGGCATCTTGATGCCCTGCAGGATATCCACTGTGTGACCAAACTTGCCGGCCAGCAGCGTGGAGAGCTTGTTGATCTGGAAATAGTCGGCATCGCCCAGCGGCGCAATCACAATCTTGGTTCGTTGGCGTTTCATGACATTTCAAAAAAACGGTCGGCGGTGCCTTCCGGGGAGACCTTGAAGCGCACCTGTCGTGCGCAGCGTGGACACCAGCCGACAAAGGCCGTCTTCTGCGCGTTCAAGTAGATGCGGCTGTAGACCTTGCAGCACTTGAAAATGATTCCGATATATGGTCGCTCTTCCTGCTTAGCCATCGCCGATCCGTCGCAGTATCAATCTTATGGCGGCCGGTTTGCCGCTACCGATCCGTAGGCAATTCTCGCAGGCCTCACCGGCGGCCGCCAGTCGCGCGCGCTTTTGCGTATAGAGCACAGCCAACGGCTGCCCCTTGCCGATTCGCTCACCGCGCTTCACCAGCAGCTCGATCCCGGCCAGCGGGTCGATCAAATCGTCAGATTTCTGTCTGCCAGCCCCCAGTGCAGTCGCCAGATAACCGAGCCGGGCGCTCTCGATCTCAACTACATAGCCGGACCGTTTAGCCAGAACGACGAGTTTCGGTATTCGTCTCCTGCGCTCCGCCGGACGCTCCAGCGATGCTGTCTCGCCGCCGCAGGCTTTGACATATCTCAGGAAGGACTCCAGCGCCGCGCCGCTGTCCAGAACTTTCGCCGCCCCGGCTTTTGCGGTTTGGAGATCGCGCTCAACCCCGGCTGCCAGCAGCATCTGTGCCGCCAGTTCCAGAGTGAGCGCCCGTGTGTCTGCGGGACCCTTGCCCTGAAGGGTCTCTATCGTCTCTTCAACTTCAAGCCAGTTGCCGATCATCCTGCCGGTCGGCTGATTCATGTCGCTGATTATCGCCCGGGCCGGAAGCTTCGCCGCGCGTGCCACTGCCAACAATGACTCAGCCAGCTTTGCGGCATCGCGGGTCGACTTCATAAACGCACCATTGCCGGCCTTGATATCGAAAACGATACCGTCGGTCTTGAGCGCCAGTTTTTTCGACATGATGCTGGCGACGATTAGCTGGATCGATTCCACCGTGCCGGTGACATCGCGCAGCGCATATATCTTCCTGTCAGCGGGCGCGATTTTCGCCGTCTGACCGGTAATCGCAAAATGATGTCGCTTCAGCAGGCTATTGAATCTGGCGCGAGAGTGAAACACTTGCATCCCGGGGATCGCTTCAAGCTTGTCCAGCGTGCCGCCGGTGTGCCCCAAGCCACGGCCGGAGATCATCCCGACTGCGATGCCACACTCGGCCAAAAGCGGCGAGAGAATCAGCGAGAGCTTGTCGCCGACACCGCCGGTGGAATGCTTGTCGATCAGCGACCGATCCAGTTTGGCCGGCATGATCTTCTCGCCCGATTCGAGCATCGCTTTGGTCAGGCACGCGGTCTCGGCAGTGTCGAGTCCATTGATGAATGCCGCCATCAGGAATGCGGCCATCTGATAGTCGGGCAACCGCCCGGCGGTGAATTCGCGCACAAGGTATTCAATCTCGGTCGCGGGAAGCTTCTGCCCATCCCGCTTGCCGGCAAGTATCTCGTAGACCGTTCTCATCTACTCTTCTTCTGAGCCTCCACGATTGCCGCACCCGAGGAGGTCCCAATCCGCGAAGCGCCCGCTTCGATCATCGCCAGCGCATCGGCCAGCGTGCGAATTCCACCCGAGGCCTTCACGCCGATACGGGAGCCAACTTCCTTAAACAGCAACCCGACATCCTCAATTGTCGCCTGACCGAACATCCCGGTCGAGGTTTTAACAAAGTCAGCGCCGCAGTCGGCGACCACTTGCGCCACCGTGATCTTCTCCTCAACCGTGAGCAGCGTCGCTTCGATAATTACTTTGAGGATAGTGTCCCGCGAGAGCGCCTCCCGCACACCGGCGATCTCTTTGCGCACCGTGCCCCAGTCACCCGATTTGATCGCGCCGACATTCGCGACCATATCGATCTCCTGCGCGCCGCTGTTTTCACCGATCCCGGCCTCGTAAATCTTCACATCGGCGGTCGTCGCACCCAATGGAAAGCCGGCCACCGTACCGACCCGCACCCCCGTTCCCTCCAACTTCCTTGCTGCCAGCGCGGCGAAGCTGGGATTCACGAAAACTGCCTTGAACTTGTAGGCAGCCGCCTCACGGCAGAGATACTCGATGTCTGCTGTCGAGACCTCGGTTTTGAGCAGCGCCTGATCTATGTAACTCGCGATGTCGATTTGCACTGTGTCTTCCTCAATGGCTGGTTAGCTATCACTAAGTTTGAACGGCGCCGGAAACAACTGCTTCAGGCTGGTCTCTGTGGTGTTTCCGGCAGCATCGACCAGAACGATTTGCAGATCAGCGCAGAACTCGGACAGCACCTGCAAACAGGCCCCGCATGGTTGCAGGCAACGCTCCTGATTGCTGGCAATCGCAATGCGCGTGAACTTGCGAGCGCCGTGGGTCACCGCGGCAAACACCGCCACCCGCTCGGCACAGACCGTCAGACCGTAAGAGGCGTTTTCCACGTTGGCGCCGGTGAAGATCTCGCCATCCGCCTCCAGCGCCGCTCCGACGGTCACACCGGAGTAAGGGGCGTGAGCACCGCGCCTTGCCGTCAACGCGAGTTGCGCCAGTTCGGCGTTACTTGCACCCATCAGTCAATTCTCCCAGTTCTCATCTCCGGCAAGGTAAGCGCCATTATGCTCTGGCAAAAGCGGAATCTGTCGCGGAAACATCGCCGGTGATTTTTGCGACGATCTCAAAAGAAAAAGCCCGCCGCAAATGCGACGGGCCTGTCGAAAGTCACTCTATTCTCGGTTGCCGGAGAGAGGGCCTGGAGAAGTCTTCTGCTCCTTGGGCTTTTTCTCTTTTTTCGGTTTCTTCTTCTCTTTCCGGCCTTTGTCTTTGCTCTTTCCCATGACGGACCTCCTCACTTATGGAGTGCGTCCACGATTGCGCCGCAACGCATCGGGACCATTAACACAGCTCTCAGCGGCTGCGGCCAATGTCAGCAGCCACTTTACAAGACACAAGCGCGATCTTAGATCATTTGACACCTACCTGATAACGACGTCGGCGCTGCCGCAATTGTCGAACGCGGGTCGGGCGTCGCCGCCGCCGTCGAAGGCGAAAAGCCAGTATCCCGACGGTCCGACAAAAACCGAATCGAGGTTGATGTCCTGAGCCGGTGCTCCGGCCGGGATGCTTAGGACGAGCGTGAATGCGCGCTCATCCTGTTTGGGTGTAAGCGGATTCTGCGACGTGCCATCATACCAGAGCACCAGCGCCTTGTTCGTTTCGAGATTGGGATTCACCTGAACCACAGTGCCGACCGGGAGCGCCGGGCCGCCGACGATATCGCTGACCGCAACCTGACTTGAATTATCGAAGAACCCCAGAGTGAACGCCGCGACATCCTTGTCATTGGTGATATAAACATCGACCATTACCGTCGTATCCTGTCCCGGCGAGTCGATCGTCACCGGGCAATCGAGCCGCACCCGGTTGGTTGCAGAAACCGGGTCTCCATTGTCGTCACC
>JBDRQZ010000401.1:0-3673 GCA_043826025.1 bacterium
CAAAGCGACTCAATGCATTGTGTGACAGCAGATTATCTTCCCCGGCAGAATTCCAGCAACGAAGAGTGTCGAATATCTTGACAATATCAATCCACGCGCCTAAAGGGCTCTGCGGGATCGTCACTTAAGTTGTTGTTTAACAACATCTTAGTTTTCAAAGTCGTTTTTGAGGTTGGCACGGGGTTTGCTTTGAAACAGGACAGAATATATTATGCTCTTTTTGGAGGTTTGAATAATGAGAGTTTCAAGATTTCTGATGGTCGCTGGCTTGATGTTGGCGTTGGCGGTTTCCCCGGCGATGGCAGCGTGGACCTATTTCGATTTCGGCGACTTCAACACAACGGTTTTCGACGAGCACAACAACACGTCCGACATTTCCTTCCCGGGTCACGGCTATGTGCCCTCTCCGGGTGAAGACAATGAAGGCGGCGAGATGTATGACATTGAGGGCCTGAACTTCGCTTATGAGAGTGATTCGGTCTTCATCAGTTTGACCAGTTCCTTCGGTACTGCGGTCAATTCGACCTACTGGGGTCAGACCTTCTACACCGGCGACCTTTTCTTCACGTTGGGCTCCAACCTGTTTGGCATTGATCTCACCTCGGGTGACCTCTGGGCGGTTTCCGACTGGAATTACATTACCGACAAGCCGGGCACCTACTACAACAACCTGGCGATTCGCTTGGGCGTCGGCGCTTACACGATAGCTGATGGCACCAATCTGGGCGGAATCGACATGATGATGTCGGAGTATCTCGGATTCGAAACGAACCCGATGTACGCTTATGAGACGGACACCTACGTTTGGGAGTTCCGTTTCGCCGCCAACCAGTTGGGTGTCAACATGGGTGACTTCAACAGCATCCTGTTCCACAACACGGTAGAGTGCGCCAACGACCTGCTGGAGAAGCGTTACGAGTTCGGCACCGTTCCGGAGCCGGGCACGATGATCCTCTTGGGTCTTGGTCTTTTGGGTGCCGGCGCCACGATGCGTCGCCGCAAGTAAGACCTGATTACGATTTGAAGATTTCCGAGAGCCGCGTCATACGACGCGGCTCTTTTTTTTTGTAGTGTCTCCCCCGCCAATTCGGATCTTGACGGATCACTCCGAAAGCCCAGGCTGCAAGCGCAGAGACATTAGCTGGGATAACAGCCCTTGGGCGAGTCGCTCGCGTACTGCCCTACCCCCGAACCACTGGAGGCCGGCGATGTTGACGCAACCTGTTGGTAAACATCGTCGATGTACTCTTTCCGGTGAAGCACACCTTCACCAACCGCGCGGTACGATGTGCGGAGTGCGGATGAGACAGAGAATCGCAGTCGCATCTTAACGAACGGGCCGGAATGCTCCCGTCAAAGTCGACAATGTCTGCGGCTGGGTATCCACTTTCACCCTCTGCTCTAACTGCCACGTAATCAAACGGTAACAGGGTGAAATCCAAAAAACAGGTTGACAAAATCGCCTTGCTGCCGATATATTCTTACTGTGTTAACGTATCTCCGTCATTAAGATCCTGCAGGTGTTCAATTAATCAGAGAAAATCTGTCCGTGATCGAGGTTTGGAGAATTAAGCGCAATAGTGCGCATTCTGACGTTTGGCGATTTGCAGTAAATGGTTTTGGGAAAAGCTAGTCGCAGATAGCCAAACAAACTGGGAGACTGTGATGAACATCTACGTCGGCAACCTAGCGTACAACACCACTGAAGAGGGCCTGCGCGCAGCGTTTGGCGCTTACGGCGATGTCGACCGCGTCAACATCGTCACCGATCGGGTGACTGGCCGGTCACGGGGCTTCGGTTTCGTCGAGATGCCGGATGATGAGCAGGCTCAAGCCGCCATGTCCGGACTCAACGGCCAGGAGTTGGATGGTCGTACGCTGAATATCAACGAGGCTCGTCCTCGCACCGACCGTCCCGAGCGTCGTAATAACTGGTAGCCGGTAAAGAGACCAGGCAGCCTCGTAAGCGGATTTGCTACGAGAATCTTGGGGACCGATGCTTTTGCATCGGTCCCTCTCTTTTGTAGCGGGTCAACCCTGTCTAAACCCGCTCACCGGACCGTAGCGGACGCCACCGTTCGCTCCGGAAAATGCAGGAATTGGAATTGGATTTGAGGGGGATCAGAAGACAGAAAAAAAATGAGCGGCCGGGTTCTGACTCCCGGCCGCTCGAACGCAAAGCCTTCAAAAGTGCGTTTAAAAGATACTGCTACTTGACCAGTAGCATCTTTTTCGTATCCGTGAAGTCGCCGGCATCCAACCGATAGAGATAGACTCCGGTAGCTACCGACTGACCACTCAAATCATTGCCATCCCAGGTCACCGTAGTGACGCCCGCGGCAGAGGTACCCTCGAAGCTGCGGACCAACTGACCATTGATGTTGAAAATCGTCAGCACCCAGTCGCTCGATCGCGGCAGCGAGAGCGCGATCTGCGTTTCCGGATTAAAGGGATTCGGGAAGTTTTGCCTCAGCTCAAACCCGCTCGGCAGGGTCGTCTTCCCGACGCGCACGTCGATATCGCTGCCATAGTAATCTGAGGCCTCAGCATGGATGACCTCCGCGTGCTCGACACCTCGTAAGCTAAACAGCGCTCGTCGACCCGAGGCGATCCGGGCATCCTGGCGGTCGCTGTAAATCAGCAGATGCAGAATGTCACCATTGAGTTGATAGTCGAAACCGAGATCAAGCAGCTCCTCGCTGGGAATGATTTCAGGCATGACGCCAGAATCGAGCTTGACCTTGAGGAAGAGGCCGCCCAGATCGCTATTCGAAACACTGGTGAAGGTGGTGCCATGGGCATCTGAGGCCAACTCCAGGTCGATATCACGATAGTGCGGCGACAGTTTGGGAATCGGCAACGCGTCGCCGGTGATGATCCGCAACAAATAGATCAGGTCACCGAGCTGCAAAGGAATACCATCGGCGTTAATGTCGGTCGCCACCGTCTGACCCGGAACCGAAATCGTGAAGACGCTGATACCCTTCAGGAAGTAGTTGGTGAAGAGCACCGCATCGCCGATTTCATTAGCCAAACCATTGAGGTTGATATCGCCGCGCGCGTCAATCGAATCGTTGTGGATGATACAGATTGAGCCGTTCACAAAAGTCACACAACGCAACGGCTGAGTCTTGTCTCCCTCGATACAGGTATCGGGGACGCCGATGCCGTCATAGCGGCTTGCCTCCGGGAAGAGAATATCGTCAGTCTCATCCCAAATAGTAAATTCCGGATCGAGAATCAGTTTATCGACCAGCAGGGTATCGCCGCTGACCGTGGAGATGCCGTTGTCGCCACATTCGAACCAATAGAATTTCACCGGATAGACATAGCCCGCGAAATTGGCATTGGAGGTCGCCCGGAAGGAGACCCTGGCCACCACCCCATCGGGAGAAAACTGGGAAACCGGGGGATGATTGGCGCCGTTGTTGACATCGGCAATCGCGATAAGCTGGATGATGCCGCTGGGGCAAACACTGCATCCGTTCAGCGGGTCGAGCCTGTAGGTGAAGTACTCCCAGCCCGAGATGTCGGAACCGATAGCGGCCGTGAGCGGCGAGAAACCTGTGACATCATAGGTGATGAGTAAATCGTAACCGCCGATTGGGATCAAGTCCTCGCTGATAGTAATATCAAGGGTCACAATCGAGCCGAGGTTGACACACTCGGTCTG
>JBDRQZ010000402.1:0-3208 GCA_043826025.1 bacterium
TCGCATCTTCCGCCAGACTCGAGGAGCGCACTGCCAGCGGCTGCTTGACCTTGGTGATCAGGGCGCGCAGATCGCCGACCAACTCGGCGGGCAGATCGGCCTGCTGAAAGGCGAGTGCGAGCTGATCGTCGCGACGTTCAGAGAGCGCGACCTCATAGAGATCGTTTTGCTCCATGAACTTGTCGAACATCTGGGTGGTGATCACGGTCAGGGTCGGAATCGAGACCTCAAGCTGCGGAAAACGAGTTTGATCGAAATGCTCCGCCAGAAAGCGATCGATATTGGCCAGACCCTGCGCCTTCCCGCCCAGCTTGCCCTCACCGATATAGGTAAAACGCTCGGCGCCCTCGAAGAATTTTCGGTCGAAGCGAGTCAGTTCGGTCAGCTCGACGCGTCGCGGTTCAGGGCTCAAGATTCACCTCACAAAAAAACGCCGGGACCAGTGAGGTCGCCGGCGTCTGCAATTATGCTAAACTAACCTCACTAATGCGTCACACCCAGCCACGGTCCTTGCAGGCCTGGGCCACCCGATTGACAGCGATATAGTAGGCGGCATCGCGCATGTAGACTTTACGCTTGCGCGCCAGTTCGCTCACCGCCTGGAATGCGGCAGTCATCTTGACATCGAGTTTACCCAAGACCTCATCCTTCTCCCAGAAGTAGTTCATGTTGCTCTGGACCTGCTCGAAGTAGCTGCAGGTCACACCGCCGGCGTTGGCGAGGAAATCGGGAATCACAAAGATGCCCCGCTCTTCCAGCACCTGGTCCGCTTCCGGCGTGGTGGGACCGTTAGCACCCTCGGCGACGACCTTGACCCGCGGCCTGATCTGCTGGACCGTGTCGCCATCAATCGAGTTCTCCAGCGCCGCCGGAATGAGAATGTCGACATCTTCTTTCAGCCAGTCGGCGCCGGGGAGAATCTCATAATGAAGGTCCTGCGCTTTCGCCTTGTCGATGCCGCCGAACCGGTCGGTGATCCTCAGCAGCGCGTCGAGATCGACGCCGTCCGGTTTGCGGAAGCAATAAGCGCACTGGTCATTCTGATCCCAACTGGAAACGCAGGTGACCGTGCCGCCGATCTGCTGGTAAAGCTTGATCGCATACTGGGCGACATTGCCGAACCCCTGTACCGAGGCGGTGGTATCTTCGGGGCGCAGGTCAAGCTCCTTGAGCGCTTCACGCAACGTGTAGACGACACCATAACCGGTAGCTTCGGTACGCCCCAGCGAGCCGCCCATGCCGACCGGTTTGCCGGTGATCAGACCGGGGGCCTTGTGACCGGTGATCAGTTCATACTCATCCAGCATCCACAGCATGTGCTGCGCGCTGGTCATCACATCGGGCGCCGGCACATCGACCACCGGGCCGATATTCTTCGACATCTGACGGACAAAACCACGGCAGATCAGTTCCTGCTCGCGCATGCTGAGATTGTGCGGGTCGCAGATCACGCCGCCCTTGCCGCCACCCAGCGGAATATCGACGCAGGCCGTCTTCCAGGTCATCCACATTGAAAGCGCCCGCACTGTGTCGATAGTCTCCTGCGGATGAAAACGGATGCCACCCTTGGCAGGACCACGCGCATCGTTGTGCTGGACACGAAAGCCACGGAAGACTTTGACCGTGCCATCATCGAGACGCACCGGAATCGAGAAGTGGAACTCACGCAAAGGATGGCGCAACAATTCCCGGGTACCCTGATCGAGTCCGAGAAACTCCGCGGCTTCATCAAATTGCTTCTGCGCCATTTCAAAGGGGTTGAATGCCTTTGCCATTTCAATCTACCTCCGCCAGGCTTTGCAAGCCGGCTGCACGAATATGTCATTCAGGGTGAGCACTTCAAAAAAGAGTCGATCAGGGCTCCCGCAGTTTCGAAGCGATACTGTGGCAGATCCCGGTTCTATCGTTCGGCTTATTCTGATCTCGTTTTCACTCACCGTAAAACCTCTCAGTTTACAGCCGCAAGTAGTGTTTGCCGGTGCACTTGTCAAGCGGAATCGAAGGGGCGGCGGCGCACCGGGCCGGGCCGTTTGGGGCTTCAGCCGCTCAGACTCAGAACTTGCAGGCTCGTGGCAGCTTAGCGCGCGGATTGCTCATTAGAGTGTCGTGACGGGAACGTCGAGCTATCGCCAGATATTGGCTTGACATCCGCCAAAAAGGGGATTAGAGTAGTTTTTTGCGCACCAGCATTATCCATTCGGGCGCGCGCTAGCCGGGATCGATTCGGTTCTTTCAACGGGCCTGTCGCGGCGACAGGCGAGGAGGACACTGTGGCAATTGTTACGATAACCCGCGGCATCCAGAGTGGCGGCCGGAAGTTTGCCCACCAGCTTGCCGAGCGGCTCAAATATGACTGCCTCAGCCGCGAGATTATTGCCACCTGCGCCCGGAAGTACAATATCCCCGAAGAGGACCTTTACCACCGGCTGGTCGAGGCTCCCAGTCGCTGGCGCAAACTGACCAAGGATCACTATCGCTACCTGATGTATATCCAGTGCTCGCTGATCGACGCCGCCAAGCAGGATAATGTGGTTTATCACGGCTATGCCGGCCAGCTCTTCCTGCGGGGCGTGACTCATGCCATGAAAGTCAGACTGGA
Organism: bacterium; assembly: GCA_043826025.1. Lineage (GTDB taxonomy): Bacteria > Zixibacteria > MSB-5A5 > CAIYYT01 > CAIYYT01 > JBDRQZ01. The sequence continues at coordinate 2,600 of JBDRQZ010000402.1, forward strand.
AGCGCCGCTGGCCGACCGGGTCGAGGCGGAAATGAAAGAGCACAACCGCAACTATGATGACGCGCTGGCAGCGATTCAGGCTGCCGACGCTCAGCGAGATCGCTGGGTGAAGTTTCTCTACAACGAGGATTGGCATGATGCCGCCTTCTACGACTTGTCAATCAATCTCAAGGCGATCTCGCTCAACTTTGCCTGCGAGACGGTTGCTGCGCTGATCGAAGGTGGCAGCTTCGCCACCACCGAACAATCGCAGCGTCGCCTCAAGGGACTCTCGCTGGAGTGTGAGATCAAGGCGGCAATCGCCTCTGATGACAACCTCTGGGACCAGAAGATCTCGGTACAAGCGGAAGGCTCGCAGGTGACCTTGTTCGGCCAGGTCAAGAACAAGAGATCCCGGGAGGCGATGCTGGAGATCGCCGCGCAGGTTAAAGGCGTCACTACCTGCAACGACAAGATGCACCTGCCCTCCGAGGCTCTCACGCGCGGCCGTCACGGCGGCCCCGTCTAAGCCTGACCTCCCCCTCGTATCTGGGGCACATGTAGACATGCGCCACCCACAAATTCACTTGGTGTCGTTCTTACTCCGCTCGATGCGCATCTCGGCGGGAA
>JBDRQZ010000403.1:0-2925 GCA_043826025.1 bacterium
GGGGCAGCTCCGCCGGCTCCGACCACTATCCTTTCCAGGAGCTGGGATTCCCGGTGACTTTCGCGGCCGAGTACTATTTTTCGAGCTACTACCACTCGGCTCGGGACAGCACCAGCTACATGAATTTCGAGTATATGACCCGCATGGTTAAGGCGTCGCTGGCCACCGCCTACAGCGCCGGCAATGTCGACGACCTGGATGGCGACGGCGTCGCGAATGCCGCGGACAACTGCAGCTCGATCCCCAACCCGACGCAACTCGACTCAGACGGCGATGGCCTTGGCGATTACTGCGATAACTGCAGGTATGTTTGCAATCCCGATCAGGCCAATGGCGATGATGACAACTATGGCGATCCCTGCGACCCTTGCACCGATTCGGACTTTGACGGCGCGGGCGACCCCGGCTATCCTGACGACGACTGCCCCGACGACAATTGCCCGACGGTGGTCAACTACAACCAGGCGGACGCCGACGGCGACGGACTGGGAGATGCCTGCGACAACTGCCAGAATGTGGCCAACCCCGACCAACAGGATGAGAACGGCGATGGTGTCGGTGACCATTGTGATGGCGCGTTGCACATCTATAGCTCCTTAATTCCTACCGCCTATGTCGGTCTTCCCTACTACTATGAGTTGGAGGCTGTCGGCGGGACCGCGCCTTACAGTTGGACCTGGCTCGGCGGCGATGTGCCCTATGGTCTGACTTTTACCGGCGGCACGGTTGGCAGCTTCAGCGGTACCCCCAGTTGGGCGGGAACCTACTATTTCAGTCTGGCGGCAGAGGACTCCGGCGATCCCAGTATTGTCGACACAGTCTGGTCCGCACGGCTCAAGGTCTTTGCCGAGGCGCCTTATCTTTGCGGCGACGCCAACCGCGACCAGATTGCCAATATCACCGACGCGGTCTACCTGATCGCTTATATCTTTTCCGATGGTCCGGCGCCAGATCCCTATGAGGCAGGCGACGCCAATTGCGATGGCATAGTGAACATCACCGACGCGGTGTACTTGATTTCTTACATTTTCTCCGATGGCCCGGCTCCCTGCGCGGAGTGTTAGCATCGTCCGAGAATCTTGGCGCTTGCCAACTGGAGCATCCGCCTCTATGTTGTCTCGTTCGCGGTCTGAACGCAGGCAACCAAAATGGCGAAACTGACTGATACCCTCCGGCGCTGGCGGCACACGGCAATTCCCCTGCCGCTGAAGTACGGCTCGCAGTTTCGCTCGCTGTTTGGCTTCCTCACGCAACATCAACACGCTTCACGCGAGGAGTTGGAGCACTTTCAGTGGCAGCGGCTCAAGGAATTGCTCGATTACGCCTATCAGCATGTTCCCTTCTATCGACAGCGTTTCGACAAGATCGGTTTGAGGCCGGGCGATATCGATATGCCCGAGGATTTCCGCCGGATTCCAGTGCTCACTCGGGATGAGGTGATGAGCAATCAGGAAGAGCTGAAGTCCGATGAATTCGAGAAGCTGAGACCCTATACCACGGTCACCAGCGGCACCAGTCGGGACCACCTGAAGGTCTACCGCTCGCGCGAGGCCGAGGATTGGCGCAAGGCGATGATGTGGCGGCACTATTTAAATATCGGCTACCATTTCCGCGAGCCACGAGCACAGTTTATGGGGCATCTCAAGTTCCTCGATGACCATGACGAAATGCCGGTCGACTACAATGAAAATCTGCTGATGATCGAACAGAACTCGATCCGCCGCGACAATGCGCGCCACGTTTATGACCGCATGCGCGAGTTCCAGCCCAAACTGCTCTACTGCCAGCCGGCGAATATCGCGGCGCTGGCCTTATACTTTGAAGAGCAAGGTCTGGAGCCGTTCCACTTGCCGATCATCTACACTACCGGCGAGATTATCTATCCGCAATATCGCAAGGTGCTGGAGCGGTTCTTTGATTGCCGGATTGTCGACTACTATGGCAACCGTGAGAACACGGTGGCGGCAATGCAGCTTGCCGATGGCCGCAAGTACATCCAGACTGAGTATTGTTATCTTGAGTTCCTCGATAATCAAGACCAACCGGTGGCAGGTCAACAAGCGAACATTGTCGCGACCAGTCTCGTGAACTACGCCTTCCCGCTGATTCGCTATCAGACCGACGATGTCGGCATCTACCGTGGCTATCCCGCCGATGCGGTCAGCAATTACCCGGTGATGGAGATCATTGGTGGTCGCGGCAAAGACCTGATTTTGTCCAAACAGGGTTTGGTTTTCCCTCAGGTCGACTTTGAATATGGCGAGAATCGCATTGAACGAGTGCGGGTGGAGCAGCTTTCCCTCGAACACCTGCATGTCACCTATGTGCCGACTCGCAAGTTCATGGGCCCCGCTGATGAGGAGTGGTTGCGGCAGCTCTATGATGACTATTTCAGGAATGAGTTCAGGATCACTATCGAGCGGGTTAGCGAAATGCCCGCGACCCCCTCGGGCAAGAATACTCTCTATGTCTCGAAGTTGGCGATGGAATACTTCGATAAGCAACTGGACGGCTAGTGGGTAGATTCTTCGGGCATTTCTGCCTCTTGATCACTGTGATCATTTGGGGCTGCTCATTTGTCGCCACCAAGATCGCCCTGGGGTATTTCTCACCGGTCGAGGTGATGGCGTTGAGGTTGCTGCTGGCCTTGCCGGCAATGGTCGCCGTGCTGGCGTTGCGCGGGATCAAACCGAGCTATCGTGCAGGTTCCTTCCGGGCGCTGGCCCTCGGTTCGGTCATTATCATTGCCCACTGGTTGATCCAATTCATTGGCGTCAGCAAGACCACCGCCACCAATACCGGCTGGTTGATCGCCGTGACGCCGCTGATCATGGCGATGGCGTCGGCTCTCTTTCTGCATGAACAACTGCGACGTACGCTCTGGTTGGGAGTGGTAGTCGCGACTGCAGGTGTCGCACTGCTGAT
>JBDRQZ010000404.1:0-3114 GCA_043826025.1 bacterium
TACAAGATAACCTAACAGGATGCGGTTGTTGTTTTTTGGTACACCGCGCTTTGCCAGTATTGCTCTGGAGAAGGTGCTCGTCTCGGCCCACAAAGTCGTTGCGGTAATCACCGCACCGGACAAACCGAGTGGCCGGGGACGGCAGTTGCAGCAGTCGGAGGTCAAACAGACCGCGCTGGCGCATGGTCTTGAGGTTTTGCAGCCCGCGAAATTGAGAGCGGCGGATTTTCTCGAACGGATTAAAACACTGCAAGCGGATCTATTCGCTGTGGTAGCGTTCCGAATCCTGCCGGAAAAGCTTTTCTCGATCCCACCGTGGGGGGCGATCAATCTGCATGCCTCAATATTGCCGCAATGGCGCGGCGCCGCGCCGATTGAGCGCGCGCTGATGGCCGGCGCGACCCGTACCGGCGTCACCACCTTTCAGATTGCGAAGGACGTTGACACCGGCTCACTGCTTATGTCGCGCGAGGTGGAGATTGCTCCCTCAGATACCTATGAGGAGCTCTATCCGCGTTTGGCCGAGGTCGGCGCCGAGCTGTTGGTCGAGACCATCGACGCCCTCGCCGCCGGCTCGCTGACGCCACAGCCCCAGGATGACAGCCTGGCTTGCCCCGCGCCCAAGATCACCCCAGAGGACAGCCCGATTGACTGGCAGCGACCCGCTGAGCAGATCGTCAACCAGATTCGCGCGCTCGCCGGTTCGGCGGATGCCTATGCCTGGCTGGCGGAGAAACGACTCAAGGTGCTGCGGGCGCAGTCCGTCGAGATGCCAAATGGCGTCGCCCGACCGGGTGAAGTGATCGCGGCGGACCCCAGGCAAGGTGTCGTGGTTGCCGCCGGCAAAGGCGCGGTTGCGCTCACCGAGGTGCAATTGCAGGGCAAGAAACGGCTGCCGGTGGCAGCGTTTCTCAACGGCGTCAAAATCGCGCCGGGTACCAGACTCACCGCATCCTGACAGAAAAGTCAGGAGAGACAAGAAGAGTGAAAAAAGAAATCGTCGTCAATGTCGGCGAGCATGAGACCAGAATTGCGCTCATCGAGAATGGCAAGCTGGTTGAATTGCATGTAGAGCGACTTGACGAAAAACGGATGGTGGGGGACATTTACAAGGGTCGTGTGTCAGGTGTCGTCGCCGGGATGCAGGCGGCCTTTATTGAAATCGGCACCGAGAAAGCCGCATTTCTGCACGCCTCCGATATCAACATCGCCCGCAAGGCGGGCCGCCGCTATTCCTTCGATGAGGAGGATAATGGCCTGGAGGTTGTGCGCAAACATCGCCACGAAAGTATCGAGCGAGTGCTCAGCGAGGGGCAGGAAGTTCTGGTTCAGATCATCAAAGAACCGATTATGACCAAAGGCCCGCGCGTGACCTCCGAACTATCTCTACCGGGTCGCTTTTCGGTGTTGTCGCCCTCGGGTGACTATATCCGGGTCTCCAAGAAGATTACCGATCCCGCTGAACGCAAAAGACTGCGCAAGCTGGTGTTCGATGCCAAGCCGGAAGGGGTCGGGATCATTGTGCGCACTGAAGGCGCCGGTCGCACTGAACGGGAATTCAAAGCCGACATCAAGCGCCTGCTCCACCGTTGGGAGTTGATCAGGCGCAAAGCGGAGAAAGAGCCGACCCCATCGCTGTTGCACAAAGAGGAGCCGATGACTTCCTCAGTGATCCGCGATGTCTTCACCGCCGATGTCGACCGGCTGATTGTCGATGACAAAAAGGCCTATCGCAATATTGACAAGTACGTCAAGTCGATCGATCCCCGCCTGCGAAATAAGGTCGAACTCTATGATGGCGACCTGCCGATCTACGATACCTTCGACCTCGAAAAAGAGATCGACAAGATGCTGGATCGCAAAATCTGGCTCAAACGCGGCGCGCATATCCTGATCGACCAGACCGAAGCGATGGTCACTATTGATGTTAACACCGGTCGTTCGGTCGGCCGTTCCGATCCGGAAAATCTGATTTTGCAGACCAATCTCGAGGCCGCCCAGGAAGCGGCACGCCAGATTCGGCTGCGCGATATCGGCGGGCTGTTGATCGTTGATTTCATCGACATGTACAGCTATGAGAACCGCAAGATTCTCTTTGAGGAGTTCAAGCGCTGTTTCAATGATGACCGCGCCAAGAATTCGATTCTGCCGGTCAGCGATTTTGGGCTGATCGAGATGACCCGCGAGCGGGTGCGGCCCTCGATTCTGTTCACGCTGTCGGAGAGCTGCCCGACTTGTCATGGGCTGGGACGGATCCTGTCGAAAGACACGCTGGCGATGAAAATCGAGCGTTGGTTTATGCGCGCCAAGGTCGCGCGCGCCGGGCGCAAGTTCCAGTTGTCGGTGCATCCCGAGGTCGCGGCGTTTCTGCGCAATGAGGATGAGAATCGCATCCGTGAGATGGAGCGCGCCAACAAGCTCAAGATTCAGCTTGAGGTCGATGATGAACTCGGTCTCGATGAGTACCGCATCATCAATCTCGAGCAGGAAGTCGACATCACGGCGCTCTATCAGACCAGCAGATAATTCAGCTTCACGAGGCCCGGACGTTCGTCCGGGTCTCAAAGAATGCCCGGAGTCCAATCTGCCTTGAGACCCGGACCAAGGGGCTTGTTGAAAAACCGTGCTTTGGGGAATGGCGGACTGGATTAGCCGCTCTGGAGTTGTAACTGGTTGAGATCGCGATCTGAGCTGATGATGGCTCTACAAATGTTCCAGATGGCGCTCAGCATGGTCCGGATGAGGAAAAGTAACGCGGAAAAGGGCCGATTTGCCGCCGCCAGGCGCTTGAAGTTGAGCACGGCGGCGATCAAGAGACACTGCACCCGCATCTTGGTCAGACCGCGCCGCCAGGCCCGCCCCAGACTATGCCACTGTTTCGCCTCCGCAAACACACCCTCGATGTTCGGCGCCCGCGAGGCGTAGAGCTTCTTGAAACTCTCAGTTTTACTGTCGGCACGTAACTTCACCAAACCAGCATGATGGGGTCCCACTTTCAAATGTCGTTGTTTACCAGGAGTACACTGTGACTTCAAGGGGCAATGCCGACAATCGGCTCGTAAAGCCCGATAAACGCGCCGACCACGTTCCGGTTCGGTGCGAACATGCTTCAGA
>JBDRQZ010000405.1:0-3457 GCA_043826025.1 bacterium
AATTAATCTAAGCTCGAGTCCACCTCCAGCAATAGACGCGCCAGCGTACGCAACTCCGGCAAGGAGAAAAGCACGGCGTCAAGATGATAGACGACAAACGCCTCCCAGGCCAGCGGCACCACCTGCGCCACGATCCGGGCCATCACCTGGGCATACTCCTGAAATTCAGCCTGGGCTTTGCTGTCCATCCGTAGCCGCAGGAAGCGAAACAAGTTGTGGAGATCGATCTTCCAGTACCATTGGGTGTAGAGGTTCAGCGGCAACTGAATCCGCGCCACCTCGCGCGCCAGACCCTCGTCAATGATGTGCCGATACTGAGCATAGCTTTCATCGCAAGTGCGCTTGAGTCCAGCAATAAACTCGGCCTGAAGTTCCGGCGAGAGAATTTCCTCACCCTTGCCCTGGCGGTTAGTCTCGGACTGGACCCGCAGCTCTTCACCTTTCGGCAGATAGAATTCTTCTTCCATCACCGAGTAGCGGCCGGAATATTCATTCACGTTGGCGGTGCGATGTCGAATCCACTGGCGCGCGACAAAGATCGGCAGTTTGACATGGAATTTGAATTCGACCATTTCGAACGGCGTGGTGTGCTGGTGACGCATCAGGTAGCGAATCAGGCCGCGATCTTCATGGCGCTGCTTGGTGCCTTTGCCATAGGAGACCCGCGCCGCCTGGACAATCGCATCATCGGAACCCATGACATCGACCAGACGCACGAAGCCGTGATCGAGCACCTTGAATTCCTTGCCTAGCAGTTCAGTGATCTCAGTCGTCATGCGGGTAATCTCCAGTTCAGAACCTGTACCAAACCGGTCATTGTTGCGCAGCCTGCGCGAGAACTCATATTAGCCCGCGCGGCGAACAAGTCAAGATTTTAATCGGAGAGCGTGACCGGCGGCTCACGGGCACTCGGCGCAGGGTTCCGGTCCACTACTGAAGATATATTGAATCAGGTAGACGACGTCGGTGATATTAGCTGTCGCGTCACAATTCAGGTCGCCGGCCAGCAGCGGCCGCGGTGGCGGACCCTGGCTGAAGATGTACTGAATGATGTGAACCCCATCAGCGATGTTCACAAACCCGTCACCGTTGGCATCGCCGCAGGTATACTCAGTGGACAAGACCCCGTTAGTCATTTCAACGACATAATAGACAGTAGTCGCGCGTTGAATACAGGAATCGGGCAAGCCGATATGCGGCGGCCGGGCCGGCTCGGGGAAACCGAGATCGTCGTTTTCATCCCAGAATACCGAGCCATCGGAATTCAGCAGCCGGGAGATTACCAATAAGCTATCCCCCTCCTTGTTCGAGGCAGCATTATCGCCACAGCGCAGCCAAAAGAACTCCAGCGGCGTTTCGGCGAACGCGCCGGTAACCACAAAAGTGTAGTACGCCGCAACCCCATGCGGGTAAAAATCCTGCGGACCAGGATGCGCCGAGCCATTTTGAATGTCGGCGATGGCAACTACCTGTATCAGACTGAATGAGTCAGCCTCGCTGGGGGTGAACAACTCCCAGTGGTTCAAGCCGGTGCCCTGTTCGACACCCACGAAAGCCAATTTGCTGCTGTCATAATGAGCAGTGAAATCGACACCGCCGAGAGCCAGTTCGGAGTAGATTTCCAGACCAACAACAACTGTGTCGCCTTCGCTGAGCCCATATTGGCTTTGCAAACTTGCCTGGATCAGTCCCTCAGCCAGCAGCGAGCAGCCGAAGGCCATGCTGAAGACTATAGCTGTCGTGAAAACGAGCCGCATCATGATATCTGAAGTAGAGTCCCTCACCGTCATCGAATCTTATACGCAGCAGTTGGCCCGGCGAACCGAGAATCGCTGCGATTACTGCCGAGATCGCCGGAAAGCTCTCGTTTAGTTATCGGCTTGGCGATACGAGCACTCGAATGTATATTCGCCCCCGGCAGGAGATGTCTGAGATTCCGGCATCGATCCTGAATCCGTTTATGCTAAACAAGTTCGCCAGAATCAGACCTCTCCTGCTCATAATCCTGCTCTCTGCCGGACTCGGCGGGTCGCCGGCAACTGTCGCCCAGACCACGGATAGTACCGCCCCGGTCATCCGCAGCATCCGCTTCGAAGGTAAATTCCGTTTGCGAGAGTATATCCTGAGACGGGAGATCGACTCCGAGGTCGGCCGACCGCTCGACACCCTGCTCTTGTTGCGCGACCGCCGCAAACTTGATGGTTTCCGCCTATTCTCGCAGGTACAGACCCGCGTTGAAAAACAAAACGACTCTGTCGATGTGATTTTCCTCCTCAAAGAGGTTTGGACCCTCTGGCCACTGCTGTCGGTCAGCAACTCGGATAACAGCTTTGACTGGCTGGTCGGCGTGCGCGAAAAGGACTTTCTGGGCCTTTATCTGCGCACCTCGATTTTCTATCGTCGCTACGAGGGTGAGAATTCCTACGGTTGTTCGGCACAGTTCCCACGGGCTTTCGGACGCGATCTGGCACTCGGCTGGAATCTGGGTGAGTCTCGCGAAGTCGATCCCTTGACCTTCGTCGATCCGGCCACCGGTCGCCGGGAGATCTCCGACTATCGCTACCTGAGCAAGTATCTCTGGGTCAATGGCGGCATCCGGATTAATGAGGTGCTCTACCTGAGTGGCTATACCGGCTATGAGCGGGAGAATTGGACCCTCAAAGACGATCAAGAACTGCCTGCAGGAGCCAGCGAAGTCTATGACTACCCGCGCTACATAATCTCGGCGGCGGCAACTATGGGCCGCGTATATTTCGACGACTTCCTGCTTGAAGGCAGAGATCTGACGATCAGCGCGACCCTGGTTAATGAACAACCGGCCGGCTCACTTGATCGCTGGCGCTTGGGCATCTCCGGCAGGCAGTATTTCATCTGGGGTGCATTCAATCTGGCCCTGCGCGCTCAATACGCGACCTCTTCGGCGGATGAGCGGATGCCACCCTACTACATTTCTGGCATCGTCAATGTTCGTGGCTATGAGGACAAAATCGAGCGCGGCGACCATTTCACCGGCGGCAATTTGGAGCTGCGTTGGCGAGGTTTTGAAAGCTCGCTCTTCCTGACTCAACTGGCCGCTTTTGTCGATGCCGGCGCGGTTTGGGGGCGGGACGCCGACTTTTCAACAGCCTTGGATGATGGTTATCTTTCGGTTGGCGCCGGGCTGCGTCTGGCGGTTAAGAAGTTTCTCGGACGGATTGGTCGGTTCGATGTCGCCCGCGACACCCGCACCGGGAGATGGGAGTATTACCTGGCCGCACACCAGTTTTTCTAGCAACTAACTTGGTGATTGTATATAAGTGTGAGGAAGAACATCTGAGGAACATGAGGTGAAGAAATGAGTGTATATTTCAAAATGCTCGGGGTTGTCATATTTCTCGCCAGTCTGTTTGGCGCATTCAAACTGCATGGCATCCTCGATCTGGCAGCCCTCAGCCAGGGCAACCAAATGCTGGGGGCG
>JBDRQZ010000406.1:0-2640 GCA_043826025.1 bacterium
AGGCGAAGCTTTCTTCACCGGCCGACATAGCATGCACCAGATAATAGACAATGTCGACACCCTGACACGCCTGCTGCAAGCTTGCAAGGTCCGCCAAATCGCCGCCGACAATCGTTGCGCTTGCCGTCCAGTGACGACCGGTCAGCTTGCGCGGCTCACGCGCAAGGCAGCGGACCTCGTGGCCACGCTCCAGCAGACGAGGCGCCAGACGGCCGCCGACGTAGCCCGTCGCACCGAGGATTAGAATGCTGGCCATCCTAGCCGCCGCCTCCGAATTTCGCTCGGATGAAATGCTGTCGGAAATCGAAGATGCCCTCTAACTGCCGTCGCACCCAGAGTGAATGCACCAGCCTGCCGAGCATACCAAATGGCAGTGAATAATGTACTTCATCGCGAATCAGAGTCCCCTGCCCACGCGCCGTGAAACTGTGCGTGTGGTGCCAAAACTTATAGGGGCCCTTGAGTTGGATGTCGACAAAACGGTCCGGCGGTTCGTAGGTCTCAATCAGAGTACGCCAGTGCGTCGGTACCTGCATAATTCTCAGCGTGTAGTCAATCACCGTACCAGCCTTCATCACCAACGGCCCCGGAGTCAGGATTTCGAAACCAAGTGTGCCGGGGGTGAGCCTTGCGAGATTCTCCGGCCGGGCGAAGAAAGCAAAGACTTCCGACAGCGGTCTGGAAACCTCCTGCTCACGTGTCAACGAATAGACCTTCACTTGCGGAGATCCTCGACCGCCCGTTGCACCCGGGCGATATAAGCTGCCACGTCGAATTTGCGTCGGCAGCCGTTGTAGTTCATGTAGCGAATCTTGCCGAACACCGGTCGTTCCTGCCAGGGACGATCATGCAGACCGCCGATACTCCAGGCGACTCCGACATAACCATTGGGGTCGCGGCCATCGAATTGATATCTGTCGTTGAGATAGATTGCCGCCGCGAATGCCTCCTCCGGAGTGGGCGACCACTCGAGAATCTTCTTGGCCCAATACATGCGCAAATAGCCGGGCATCGTCCCGAAGTGCACCATCTCAAGCTGCGCGGCATTCCAGAGATCGTCATGGGTCTCGGCGTGCTCCAGTTCAGCCTGCGAATAGAGATACTCGCGCGGATCGTGGCGGTGTTCGTCGAGAGTTCTGCGACCCCATTCCGGCAAGGAGTCAAAGCGATCGTATTCGGGCTGGTGGAAGCAGTAGTTGTCGGAAAGCTCACGACGGACAATCAGTTCCTCCAGAAAGACCTCGCCCGCCTCGGAGTTGTGCTCCTGCAGCTTCACCTCCCAGGCTATTCGTTGCGCGGATATCTGGCCAAAATGCAGATATGGCGACAAATAAGATTGCGCCCGCTTTGTGGGATCGTTGCGATTACTAGTATAGTCGTGAAGTCGTTTGCTCAGGAAATCGCGCAGCACTCTCAGCACAGCTTTTTCGCCTGATGGCTTCAGTACAATCTCAGGCACCCGGGTATCGACTTTGAGCTGCTTTCGAGCCGCAGCAAAATCGACATCCGGCAATCTGATCGGCCATTCCACAGTGCAGGCGCTCAACTTCGGGAATTCGGTCAAAAACTCCGGAAGCAGTTTGAGCACTTTTGGCCTGAAGGCGCGCGCAGCGTACTCCTGTTTGGGACTTGCCTGTCGACAAGGCACGATGTTGTGCGCGTCGACCTCAAAGAAAGGAGTCTTTGAGCCATGCAGAACCTTCTCCTGCCAAGCTCGATGTGGCCTCAGGGGCGAGAAATCGGTGACCAGCGCCGCGACTGGTTGCTGCTTCAGGAAGCGGAGCATCTCTGCGACCGGATCGCCGACCAGCAGGCAAAACCTGATGCCCTTGCGTCCGAGATCGGCAGCTACGTTTTCGAGTCCGCGCAACATGAAGCCGTATTGCCTGATTGTCGCGCCCAGGAAGCTCGGCGCCAGAGTAAATACTACCGCGAGCGGGCGATCTCGACCGGCCAGTTCACGCGCATGCAGGAGTGCCCAATTGTCGGCGAGCCGTTGATCACGGCGCATCCAGTAGACTACACCGCCTTCGTCCGGATGGCCGGGTCGTAGCGTGACTATGCGGCGCTGGTCGACTGCTAAGGACATGCTAAGATAAACCTTGAGGGTCGATTTGTTGACGATGTCAGGAAGCGTTCAGATGCAGGTTGCGGATGCGGTCCAGCTCATCGGCATATTGCTGCAGCCCATCCGGAACGATCGCTTTGATTTCCCGCAGGATTGTAGCGTAATAGCGGGCCGCGCGACCGCCAACGACTAGCGGCATCTCAGCGCCCGTCAACTTTCGCAGCCGCTGGAGCTCCGCGCCCAGAGTGGGATCATCGCTCGGGTAGACCAGACTGAGCGCCACCGCAGTAGCGCCGCTACGGTTGACCGCCGCCGCGATATCTTCGGCCGGCAAGGCCGGCCCCAGGTAGAGCGCGCGCCAACCATGCGAGACCGCCGTAATAGTGGCAATCAGGGCGCCGAATTCATGCTGCTGCCCCTGTGGGGTCGTCACCACGATGCGAGGCGCGGTCGCCGACGCCGGCCCGCTGCCTGCCAAATGGCCCAGAAGCGATCGGACCACGGCCGACGCCATATGCTCATGGACCACCTTGAGTTCACCGTTGCGCCAGCGATCACCAACCTCGTGCATT
>JBDRQZ010000407.1:0-4730 GCA_043826025.1 bacterium
CCGCTCCTCATTGTCCTTCTTGATTTGAGTGTGCTTCTCCTCCAACTCGCCGATGCGCGTCTGCAAAGTCTCCACTTCCTCCAGCAGACCCAGGTATTTCTCCTCAAACGCAGCGATTTCCTGCTTGACAGTTTCGATCTGACCAACCAGCGCATCATATTCCTTGTTGGTCTTGATGGTCAGCATCTGTTCCTGGTATTTTTCCAGGTGCTCTTTGCCTTCGCCAATCTTAAGCTCGAGGCTGTTTGTTTCCAATTGCGCTTCCTGCAAACGGGCACGTGCGGTGGTTAATTCACTTTCAACGTTTTCCATCTCCCCGCGGAGACTCTTCATCATATCAGGAATGTACTCTTTGGAGCGCTCAAGTTCGCCGATCCAATAATCGATATCCTGAAGCTCCATTAGCAGCCTAACTTCCTCAAGCATCTAGCACTTGCCTCCTAATTTCACGGCCGACATTGCTCGCCCCCGAAAAAAAAACGCACTGCGTTGCAGTGCATTCGCTGGTCTGATCTCCCTCCAAAACTGAACCGTTTTTCGTAGCGCTGATTCTCCAACTACTTCCTCTTCCAAGCGCATTTATGGTGGGCAATACTGGATTTGAACCAGTGACCTCTCGGATGTGAACCGAACGCTCTAACCAACTGAGCTAATTGCCCGCTGACTTAGTCCTCTTTCATGGGCCCACCAGGACTCGAACCTGGGACCCACTGATTATGAGTCAGTTGCTCTAACCGACTGAGCTATGGGCCCGACTCGTTATAACTAACAATTATACGTGGGCTAAATATAGATGTCAAGGCAATTTGCAGCAATGATTTGCAGCCGCAAAGCCTTTTCCGGCAAGTTGTTGGTTGACTCAGCCGAGCGCTCGCGCTAATTTAGAATTTGAGATGCTTCTTAAGACGCTGACTGCAATTCTGCTGCTCTCGGCAGTATCCGGCCAGGCTGCCGAGAATCAATTGGTACTCCGCATCAAAGGTGGCTGGTCGATTCCAACCGGCGAGCTCGAGGAAAAGACTTTTACTGTCGGCGATTTCCAAACGATCTTCAAGAGCAGCGGCGTTTACTCTCTCGCCGGTGAGGCAAGCCTGCGGTTGAGCGCGCTGCCTTTCGACATCGCACTTGATGCCGGCCGTCATCTATTCAGCGATGATGCCTTTGGTGAAATTGAGGAGACCACCTACGAGTATCCTACGGGTACCGGACGGGTCACAGACTTTCATCATCGAATCTACTCGTTCTCGTTGAAAGCCGAAATGCCGGTTGCACTGGCCTATCGGGCGGTGACGACTCTAGGCGCCGGCTTCGGCTGGTACTTTTACAAGTATGTCAATCTCGGTGATTTCGATCGGGCAGGACCATTTCCGCCAAGTCACTCCCATCCGGGTTGGCAATTAAGCCTGACTCAGACCTTTGAGATTCATAATCGGGTTGGCCTCCTCTTTGCCTTTGAGTACCACTCGTTCGATGTCGGTGATGACGACAATGTCGGCTTTGCCCCGGCCGGGGCGATCAACAGAATCAATTTCTACTGCATTCACTTAGGGCTCTCATTTAGAGTTGTGAATTAGCTGCCGGGCTTATCGGTCGGGCTCACCTTGGTTACCGATCAGCCGGAATTGGGCCCGACGCTCTCCACTTTTTAATCGCTGGCTCACTTTGTCCTAACATGGCGCGGCGAAATTCACGTACAAATTGTGAGAGTATTACTTGACAGTAGGACTCCAGGTGCTAACTTGGAGTGGAGCAGTGATGCGAGTACGGAGACGGCGCGACCATCGCTACCCGTAATCCCATCAATTAAAAGCATCCGAACGTTTAGAGTACTTACTTCGCCTTGTGCCACACATCTCGAAGGAGCGTATTGTGAGCTCGCAGCCCCAGATTGAGCTCCGGGAACTTATGGGCAAACGCCTGTGGGTACGCTACCGGTTGCAGTCACTGACCACGCCGCGTTTCATTCGCACCGCGAATCGTATTCTCAAAGGTCAGGATTTACTGCTGAATGAAAGGCCGGAAAATCCCGGCCCGGCAGCCGCCTCAGCGACCGAATGAGGTGCCCAAAGACTCGGCGGTCCTGACCGGTTCACCGTCAGGATCGACAGCCTTAAACCCCCCGATGACATCCGCTATCGGAATGTCACCGATCTCGCCGTCTCGATAAATGACCATGTGTCCGTATTTTTCCTGCTCAATCAAAGTCACTGCGTGCCTGCCGAATCTGGTTCCCAGGAAGCGATCGAAGGGACAGGGCGTACCGCCGCGCTGGAGATGTCCCAGCACTGTCGCCCGCGTGATCATCCCGGTGCGCTCTTCAATCAGATGCGCGATCTTTAGCCCGACACCGCCCAGGCGTTCATAAATAGTGCCCTTCTTGCGGGGATTGATCACGCTTGGCTCACCACCAATCGGCTGCGCCCCTTCGGCAACCACCACAATCGAAAACCGCGAACCGTGGCTTTTGCGTAGCAGGATCTTGTCGCAGACCTTGTCGATATCGTAGGGGATTTCCGGAATCAGGATCACGTCGGCGCCACCGGACACGCCCGATTCGAGCGCGATCCAACCGACATGACGGCCCATCGTTTCGAGCACCATCACCCGGTGATGGCTGGCGGCGGTCGTGTGCAGCTTGTCGACCGCCTCGGTGGCGGTAACCACGGCGGTGGCATAGCCGAAAGTCACCTGGGTGGCTTTCAGATCATTGTCAATGGTCTTGGGGACCCCGACTACTTTGAGATCGAAGCGGTCGATATACTGCTTGGCTATTGTCATCGTGCCGTCACCGCCAACGACAATCAGGGCATCAATGCCCAGGTTCTTGATCGTCTGCGCGACGTTAGGCGAACGATCGACAGTCTTGATTTCGCCATCGACTTCGACCTTCCATTCGGAGGGATTAAGACCGCTGGCGGTGCCGAGAATCGTGCCGCCAATCGGCAGAATACCGCTCACCGCGCTACGGTCGAGCGGCAACCAGCGCTCCTCGACCAGACCGATAAAAGCATCGCGAAAGCCAACCACATTCCAGCCGTATTGCTCGGTCGCAGTCAGCACCACCGCGCGAATGACTGCATTCAGGCCGGGGCAATCACCGCCACCGGTGAGTATGCCAATCGTCTTCTGTGAGCGGCTCACTCTTTCCCACCAGATTTGCGGTAGTGATAGACCTTGTCAATGATCGAGGCGATTTCGGCCGGCAGCAAATCATACGCCTTGCCGAGGTCTTCATGGATTTCACCCTTGGCCACCGACAACTCGTAGCTGGTCAGATCGCCCGTCAGCGCACAGCGCTTCTTGAGGTATTGGTCGTAGATGCGGACCTCGACCTCGGTCGGTGCGTTGTCAGGTTTCTTCTGCTCGGCAGGTGGACCGACTTCGACTCGCACGGTCTCCGCCGGGGCGGTGAAAGTGTCGATCACGGTCACAGTTTCGACGACCGTGAGCGGTGCCGGCTGCGGGGGCAGCGAGTCTGTGGTGCTGTCAAAGGGCACCTCGGTCTCACGGTCGACACGTTCGAGGCTGTCGAGCCGGGTATCGATCAGCTTCTCCAGTTCGGCGAATTTGGCGTCGACCTTACGTTCCAGCTTATCGAGCTGGTATTTGTCGGAAGCGGCGTCTTTGACCCGCCCCGCCTGATCTTTCTGGCCACCGATGAAGCTGCGGGTGATCGCGTAGACCAACAACAGTCCGGCCAGAATGGCGATGAAAATGATGTATTCTTTGCGCATGGTTCGCTCTCTCGTTCTTCAAACATACCGTCACGACCCAGGAGGTCGTGACCTACGGTTCAGATCAACGTAGGTCAAGCTTTCTTGGAGCTTGACAATGTCAGGATCGCCCCCGATCAAGTCGACGGGGGACCAAGGCTCCTGACCTACGTTACTACTCTGTTTACATGCTGCCATCAAGTACTCCGACTGTCAACTAAAAGGTTTCTTCAGGTTGGGAATGAACGACGCACGGCCGTCAAGCGTCTCAAACTCAGACCCCTCGTTGAATCCGCCTGCCAACTCGCCGCCATCGAGAGGGAGGTGAAAATCATGCCTCGAACTGTGACTTACCTGCTGTCAGCGGTACTGTTGCTGGCTCTCTTGTCTTGCGCGCAGAACCAACCGCTCAGGTGGTTTGAAATCACGCATTACCAGCAGTCACCACGAATGAACCTGGCGGAGGCGCAAGAGCGGATGGATCTCCGACTCAGGGAGATACACTGGGACAACTATCGCCAGGTCACAAAACCTGCCTACGCAGAGGCTTACGGCGAGAACCACGATGTAGCCTTCTCTTATTACGTTTCTCCGGACGGCGTGCCCGCATATGTTTGGGTGGACCTGTTTGAGGGCTTTGTCAATGCGATTCCCCTGAGTTGCTGCGGCGACAAGCCGGCCGCCATCGCGGCCTATCACGACTCAAGCACGATTTCCGCCCGTCTGAAGGAGCTTGCACCGGAGCGACGACTAATCGGAGCCAGAATGATGTGCTCCGGACCTCTCGTGATCTGCGATTTCCTGGGACTTGAGGCAAACCGCACTTTCTGGCGATGTTTCGATCATGATACTGGTGAAGAATGGGTCCTGCTCAAGAACGGACGGCTGGCCCGGGCAGATTCACTGCGCGCAGACTACTTCCACTACTGGGAAAGAGTAATAATGCTTGATCGAAGGGAGTAGACCTGCCGGCAGGAGTCGGAGACTCCTGCCTTACGAATTGCATGCACGAGAGAT
>JBDRQZ010000408.1:0-2685 GCA_043826025.1 bacterium
CAGCAACTTTGGGCAATACTCTCGCGACCGCCGGCGCTACGAGCTGATCTTCCTGATTGATGAGCTTGACGATCTCGACTGTCGAGAGCCGATCAAGCTCCGCCGAACGCGGATTGCGCGCCTCAGTCGTGAGATTCTTCAGCGTATCGTAGAGCTTGCGGCTCATGCAGTCATGCGATTACTGCGTTACTACTGCGGTCAACACCAGTTTTTCCGGGACATAGATCGCACCGGCTTGTCCGGTCACGCCGACGCGATTGATATCGGCGGTGAAGCCAGCCGGCAGAGTGAAAGGCAGTGCGGGGGAATCGATCGGGTTGTCCTGATAGGCGACGACCCAGACATTGTACTCCCCGACCCTGAACCCCAGATTGTCTTGAAAAGCTGTCATCGGCACCGAGACGGAGTTGACCTGGCTGTTGACCAGCGCGGCATAGCCTGCCGCCTGATTACTGGAGGATGCCGGTTCGACAATCACGAAGTAACCATGCGCTTTGCGGGAGGCGGTCCATTCAAGCGGCACCGTACCGTCGCTGCTGCGCACCAGGTTCCCTGGTTGCCCGGGCGCGGCAAAACTGAAGGTGTCGGGCATGTTCAGTTGGTGGCTGAAGGTAAACTGATCGGTGGGCGTATTCAGCTCGGTACGAATCAGGCGCGTCGTGTCGAGATCGAAATCGTTGAAACTGCCGCTGTAGGTGCCCTGCTCGGAGTCACGCGCCATTAGGCCCATCGGCAGTGTATCGGAATCGTTGTAAAGACCAATCGCAGCGAGATTGAAGGGCTCGCCGTTGCGCGTGATTTCCAGGTAGGAATGGACATGACCATCTTCGGCCAGCAACGCATGCACGAAACGAATCACATGGGTGTCCTTGACCTCGCCGTTGGGAGTGGTATCACCGCAGGAGTTCAACAATAGCAGCGACAGCAGGGAGAAGAGTGCCGCCAACAACAAACCATAGCGTTTCATCATGTATCCTTTCTTCAGCATGCGCTGGCCCGCCTATTAACGCACCGGCAGCCAGACGCCATCTATGAGGGCGCTATCGAGGCTCAGTTCATCGTTAATCCCATCAGTGGGATCGGAATCGGGAGAGAATACTAGGCCGATATTGCGAGCCCAGTACTCCTCGAAATCATCCTGTTTGGAAACGTCATCAGCGAAATTGTAAATAGTCGTCTGATACTCCAGATGCACCAGACTGTCATAATCATACTCCATCACCATGCGTGAGACATAACCGGTGAAGGTGAGAGTGCCGGTCAGTGAAGCCAACGCGGTCGTGTCACCGAGTTGCCTGGCAATGGATGAAATCGCATAGGGTTTATCCTTTTCCAGACTGAACGGAATCGCCAGGGGTGGATCGAACCAGATCTGGCCGTCGAGCAGGTGCTGGTAGAAGCCCGCCGCATCGACGGTCCAGGCCTCACTGGTAGCTCCGGCTTTGAGCAGGCGCGCGCAGGTAACGCCATTGATGACCGTATCGCCATCCAGTTCGCGCACCTCAACTCCATTGTTGTAACTCCAGATGTTGCCTTCGGCGACCTGGAAGAAGCTCGCCGGATCGGAGATCTTGATGGGATCGTCGGGGGGCGGATCAGGGCCATTGTCATGACAACTGATGCCCAGCAGCAGCGAAGCGGAAATCACCGCGAAGATCATCAACCAGCGCAAATTCTCAGTCCTTTCTTAAATTCAGAATCGCAATATGGGGCTCATTATGCCTTATACACACAAAAAGCCGCCATTATCTATTTATCGACCCCGACAACCTACAATTTTACGCATCTTACGATCTGACTCGATTCAGATCAATTTGTAAAACCGATTGCCGGGAAATTTGGCGGCGCTATATTCGTGGCGATGGTCAAGCCTTATACAAAACGGCTGATTTCGCTGGTTGAGGCCGAATTGCCGGGGTTGATCGCGCTCCGGCGCGAATTGCATCAGATTCCGGAGACCGCCTGGCAGGAGGAGAAAACCTCGGCCCGACTGCAGAAGCAGCTTGAGAAGATCGGTGCCGAGCAGCGGCGGATCGCCGGGACCGGCATCCTGGGACAACTGAAATCGGGAACTGGCAGAGTTCTGGCTCTCCGTAGCGATATTGATGCGCTGCCGATTGAGGAGCTGACCGATTTGCCGTTCAAGTCGCGCCATCCGGGGCGGATGCACGCCTGCGGCCATGACGTTCATATGAGCATCATTATTGGCTGCGCGACCGTGCTTGCGCAGCTCCGGGACGAGTTTCAGGGCACGGTGAAGTTCTTTTTTCAGCCGGCCGAGGAGGCGCCGCCGGGTGGCGCCGAAGCGCTCATCAAGGCCGGGGTTATGGCCAAACCAAAGGTGGAGATGGTCTTCGGGCTGCATGTCAATCCGGAGATTCCCACCGGCAAGATCGGCCTGCGGGACGGACCGCTGATGGCTGGGGTACTTGATTTTGACATTAGGATTATCGGGGATGGTGGTCATGCCGCCCTGCCGCATCGAGCTCACGATCCAATCGTCTGCGCCGCCTCGCTAGTAGAAGCGCTGCAGACTATTGTGTCCCGGAACCTCGATCCCTTTGAACCAGCGGTAGTCTCCATTGGTAAGATTGAAGGAGGTACGGCGCGCAATATCGTGCCGCCGGAATGCCGGCTCGAAGGCACGGCCCGGGCGCTGAACAAGACAACTCTCAACCTGCTGCG
>JBDRQZ010000409.1:0-5735 GCA_043826025.1 bacterium
CGGGCTGGATGACAAATGCCTCTCCCAGCTTGATCTGATCGGAATCGGTTGACTTATCGGAGCAGCCGGCCAGTAGCAGGGCCACGCCAATAAGAGCGAAGCTGATATTTCGCTTCATCTGACTCCTCCTCGCCCGTAAGAACTCCCGAATATATACAATATACTCCGGCCTCTATTACGTGTCCAGCTAACTTCTGTTCAGTCCTGAATCGCCGATTTCAGCGGCGCGAATATTGCACGCGGCGCATACAAAGTCAGAGTGATCCCCCGCAGAGCCATAAACAGCGTCATCGCCAGCCAAAGAGCATGGTTTCCCAGACTGCCGATTGTCAGATAATAAGTTAGCAGGAACCCGACTCCAGTGGAAAGAATCATTGAAAATACCATCGGCTTGGTCGCGGTAGCGCCGATATAGACGCCATCCCAGATATAGCAGAAGACGTTGATGATGGTTCCGATCAGAATCCAGGGATAGAATTGCAGCGCGATTTCAATCAGGTCAGGTTTGTCGGTGAAGATGCTCAGCAACTGCCGATCCAGCGCCAGATAGACCAGCGCGAACAGCACCCCAAAACCGGTGCCCCAGAGAAATGAGAGCTTAACTGCGCGCCTGAGATTGGCAGAATCGCCGGCCCCGACATAGCGACCGACCAGACCCTCCGCCGCGAACGCAAACCCATCCACCGCGTAGGCCATAATCATCCAGAACTGCATCAGGATCGAGTTCACCGCGACCGTCGTCTCCCCCAGTTCGGCGCTCTTGGCGGTGAAGAATGAATAGGAAAACACCAATGCCAGAGTGCGAATTGTGATGTCACGATTCACCGCAAAGAAGCGCTCCAGCGCGGCAAATTGCAGAATCAGGCGACGTTCCAGATGCACCAGCAGCGGCCGATAGGTGCGACTGAACAGCACCAGCGCCAACCCCAACCCCATCCACGCAGCCACCACCGTACCCAGCGCCGCGCCATCCGACTTCATCGCGAACACCTTGATAAACAACAGATCAAAGCACACATTCGCCAGGTTGACAAAGACCACCAAGTACATCGGATAGCGGGCGTTCTGCATGCCGAGAAACCAACCCTGAAAGGCATAGATACAAAGCGTCGCCGGTGCCGCCCAAATACGGATCAGGAAATAGCTGCGAGCGTAGGTTTCAACATCAGGGGTACCATCGACCAGCCAAAACGCCAGTTGCGCGATCGGCCGCTGCAGAGTAACGAGCAGCAGTCCACCACCCAGCGCCACCAGAACCGCTCGCGCCAGAGTGAGAATCTGATCCGACCTGTCCTCGCGGCCATAAGCCTGCGCAGTCAACCCAGTGGTGCCCATCCGCAGAAAGCCGAAACCCCAGTAGACCACATTGAAGATCATCGTGCCAACCGCAACCGCACCGATATAGAAAGTCGCCTCCAGATGCCCGACCAGCGCAGTATCGACCGCGCCCAACAGCGGCACTGAGAGATTGCTGATGATATTGGGAATTGCGAGTCGGAGAATTTGTTTATTCACAGCACGTCATTGCCAAAAGGGATTTCCCTGTAGGTCAAGCGGCCTGCCGCTTGACGTTATGCGCCAGGGCGCATGACCTACGCAATGGCAATTACGGTCGACACAGTGAGAGTGTCAACTACTTGCAATGCTGATCGAACAACCTGGTCAGGTCGGCGGCGATATCCGCCGGCATCCGACCCTCGATCTGGTGCCGCTCCAGCATCGCGACAATCTTGCCGTCGACGAACAGCGCCATTGATGGTGACGAGGGTGGGTATTTCGCGATATAGGAACGCGCCCGTGCGGTAGCCTCAAGGTCCTGCCCGGCAAAGGCAGTGGTTAGCCTCGCGGGCTTGGTCTCATGCTCAAGCGCAATCTTGAGCGCCGGCCGTGCATTGCCACCGGCACAACCACATACCGAGTTGAATACCAGGAGTGTGCTGCCCTGCATTTTGCCAAGAGCGGCGTCGACCTCTTCAGCCGTACGCAGCTCGGAGAAACCCATGCCGGTCATCTCTTTGCGCATCGGCGCGCATATCTCTTCTGGGTACATTCAAACTAACCTCGTGTTGAGTACCGGGCGACCGGTTCCGCCCGGCCCGCCCTATTTCGTCCAAACAGCCTTGAGATACTCGCGGTTCATCTGCGCGATGAACTTGACCGAGATCTCTTTCGGGCATACGGCCTCGCACTCATAGTAGTTGGTGCAGTTGCCGAAACCCTCGATCTGCATCTGCTCCAGCATCCGCAGGACCCGCGTCTTAGCCTCCACCTTGCCCTGCGGCAGATTGGCAAACTGCGAGACTTTCGCCGCAACGAAAAGCATCGCCGAGGCATTCTTGCAGGCCGCGACACAAGCCCCGCAACCGATACAGGCGGCGGCATCCATCGCCGTGTCGGCAGCCTTCTTGGAGATCGGCAACGCATTGGCATCGGGCGCGCCGCCGGTCGCTACCGAGATAAAACCGCCCGCCTGCATGATCCGATCGAATGCCGAACGATCCACCACCAGGTCTTTGGTCACCGGAAACGCCCGCGCACGCCAAGGCTCGATATAGATCGTGTCGCCATCCTTGAAATGCCGCATGTGCAACTGGCAGACCGTGATCCCCTTGTCGGGACCATGCGGCACACCATCGATTGTCAACGAACACATGCCACAGATCCCCTCGCGGCAGTCATGGTCGAACGCAATCGGTTCGATCCCCTGCTTGTTGAGGTCCTCATTGACCACGTCGAGCATTTCGAGAAAGGACATATGCTCATTTATATCCTTGGCCAGATAGCGCTCCATCCGGCCCTTGGCATCCTTGTTTTCCTGCCGCCATACATAGAGTGTCAAATTCATTATTTGTAACTCCTTGTTCCCGGCTGCACGAACTCGAACTCCAACTGCTCCTTGTGCAGGTTTGGCGTTTTCCCGACTCCGGTGAACTCCCAGGCTGAGACATAGCTGAAGTTCTCATCATCACGCTTGGCTTCGCCCTCCTCAGTCTGACTCTCCTCACGGAAATGCGCGCCGCAGCTTTCGGTACGAGTTAGCGCGTCATGGCAGAGTAGTTCGGCAAATTCGAGGAAATCAGCCACCCGGCCCGCTTTCTCCAGCGACTGATTGAGCTGCTCGTTGCTGCCCAGCACATTGACATCTTTCCAGAACTCATCGCGAATCTTGGGAATCTTCTCCAGCGCCGTTCGGAGTCCGGCATCATTGCGCGCCATGCCACAGTTTTCCCACAGGACCGAACCAAGTTCACGGTGGAACTCATCGACTGTGCGCTTACCTCTGATCGAAAGCAGCTTCTTTGTACGTTCCGAGACATTGCCTTGCGCCTCTTTGAACTCCGCACTGTCGGTCTTGATCCCGCCCGGTTTGATCCGGCCGAAATAGTCGGCGATCGTGTAGGGCAGCACGAAATAACCATCCGCCAGACCCTGCATCAGCGCACTCGCCCCCAGACGGTTCGCGCCATGGTCTGAGAAATTGGCCTCACCGATCACAAAGAGACCGGGGATATTGGACATCAGGTTGTAGTCGACCCAAAGACCACCCATTGTATAGTGTACCGCCGGATAAATCCGCATCGGCACCGTATAGGGATTCTCTCAGGTGATCTGTTCATACATCTGGAACAGGTTGCCGTAACGATCACGGATCGCCTGCTCGCCCAAACGGTTGATTGCATCGCTGAAATCGAGATAGACACCCAGCCCGGTCAGACCGACCCCGCGACCCTCATCACAGACCTCTTTGGCTGCCCGTGACGATATATCACGCGGCGAGAGATTGCCAAACGCCGGATATTTGCGCTCCAGATAGTAGTCGCGTTCAGCTTCGGGGATATCATTCGCGGCCCGTTTGTCATCCTTGGCTTTCGGCACCCAGATCCGGCCATCATTGCGCAGCGATTCCGACATCAGCGTCAGTTTTGACTGATAGTCGCCACTGACCGGAATGCAGGTCGGATGAATCTGCGTGTAGCAGGGATTGGCAAACGCTGCCCCCTTGCGGTAGGCCCGATATGCCGCAGTGACATTGCAGCCCATCGCGTTGGTCGAAAGATAGAAAACATTGCCATAGCCACCGGTCGCCAGCACCACAGCATCAGCCGACCAGGATTCGATCTTGCCGCTGACCATATCGCGGGTGACAATCCCCTTGGCGTGACCATCGACAATGACCAGCTCCAGCATCTCGTGACGGTTGTGCATTTTGACCGCGCCCAGCCCGATCTGCCGCGACAGCGCCGAATAGCAACCCAGCAGCAACTGCTGGCCAGTCTGACCGCGCGCATAGAATGTCCGCGAGACCTGCGCGCCGCCGAATGAGCGATTCGCCAGGAGGCCGCCATATTCACGCGCAAACGGCACCCCCTGCGCCACACACTGGTCGATAATCTCGTTGGCAACCTCCGCCAGACGGTAGACATTCGCCTCCCGCGACCGGAAGTCACCACCTTTGATTGTGTCATAGAACAACCGGAAAACACTGTCACCATCATTGGGGTAATTTTTGGCGGCATTGATCCCGCCCTGCGCCGCGATACTGTGCGCCCGCCTGGGGCTGTCCTGATAGCAGAAAGCCTCGACCTGATAGCCCAGCTCCGCCATACTAGCAGCCGCCGAACCACCGGCCAGCCCGGTGCCGACCACGATCACCTTA
Organism: bacterium; assembly: GCA_043826025.1. Classification (GTDB taxonomy): domain Bacteria; phylum Zixibacteria; class MSB-5A5; order CAIYYT01; family CAIYYT01; genus JBDRQZ01. Next base: position 4,658 of record JBDRQZ010000409.1, read on the forward strand.
TACTTCCGCTTATTGGCGGGATTTACCAGCTTCATATCGAAGCGGTGCTTGGTCCATTTCTGCTCCAGCGGTCCGGAGGGAACTTTCGCTTCGAGCTGCATCAGACATCACCTCCCACCAGGCCGACTAAGACTGCAATCGGTATCGCAATATATCCGAGAAACACCAGCCAGGCATAGACCAGTGCCAGTGTCTCCAGCTTGTGATTCGTTCTGTCCTTGTTCCAACCCATTGTCTGGAACATACTGGCGAATGCGTGCCGCAAATGCAGCGCCACAAATGCCAGCGATACGATATAGGCCCCCGCGATCAAGGGATTGCGAAATCCGGTGACCACCATCGTGTAGACATCGAATTCATGCCCATGCACGAACGCCGCATAGCTGGGATTCGTCACATGCGCGGTGAAATGCAGCAGATGGTAGATCACAAAGGCAAACAGCGCCGCCCCCGACCAGATCATCGTGCGCGAGGCCAGAGTTGCTTGCACGGTATCTTTCTTGCGGTAGGTTTCCGGCCGGGCGCATTTGTTCTCCCACCAAACCCGGATTCCGCTCCAGATATGGAGAATAAACCAGGCCGCTAGGAATCCGCGCACCACCCAGAGCAGCGGCCCCAGGCTGTGCAGCGCTCTGGCGTAGGCGTTGATTTGTTCCGCCCCGATGAAGATCTGCCAGTTGCCGATCAGATGTCCGGTGACATAGCCGATCAGCACCACCCCGGAGACCGCCATCAGGACTTTTTTTCCGACAGAGATTATCCAGAAACGTGACGCCAGACCCGGCGCCAGGGATGTGGCTTTCGCTCCCTGCATGACTCAAACCTCACTTTCCTGAACCGGAAAGTACACCAAACCTATCCTGAGTGCAAATACAAATAGCTGAGGCTGGATCTTCGGTACCCCACCCGCAAGGGTGGGTTCTTCAAAATGTACGTTTCACTAGATGGGTAACAAAACGGTCTCACGACATAGGTAACACTTTTGGGTTTTGAGTTCAACGAGTTTTCCTCTTTATTGGTTTAGGTTTGATGAGTTTTCTAGTGGCGTTGTCGTAGCGGGCGATTTTCACTGGTCCGT
>JBDRQZ010000410.1:0-2805 GCA_043826025.1 bacterium
CGCAGGACTTCACAGAAACCAAGAAGATGATGCTGCTGAAGTAAGCGGCCGCTCATCAGCTTTTGGCTAGCAAGCCCCGGGGTTCCCCAACGACCCCGGGGCTTCTTTTTTGACCGGACGAAGGCAATCTGCTGCTGCACATGCTGGAATCTCAACTTCTGCGGCCAGCTCAGCAATCTGGGTTTGCTGACTCCGCTAAATCGAGCGGCCGAAAGAGAAAGTCCTTGACAGCCTCTCTGAATTTGGATTTAGTAGTAGAAGTTCGTAGATCTTGAATTAATACGGAACAAGCACATCGCTCCAGGGATCGGAGCACACATCTTTGCTGAGGGTTGATCTGCATATATGACCCGTCTAAGCTCAACGCTTATTGAGTTGACCGTTGTCGCACTTGGGCGGTGCCCAATACTCTGACTCAAGGCTGACTTTCGTAAAGGATGACACGCAGTGAGCACAGCATTCTCAGTACATCATTGAAGGAGGTGAACAGAAGTGACAGAGTTGCGCTCTGTCGCGAAGCAGTACTGGTTGATAGAGAGAACTTTGTAACAAGGATCTGTTTCGCCCGCTGGCCCGGGGACAAGGTCTGCGTCGGGCCAGAAAGCCTATCTAGCGCAGTCGGATAAGCTCTTTGGGCAGATGATCTGAAGGGAGAACTGATGAAGCAGCATGTAGCCAAAATCGTCTTGTGTCTATTGATATTGTTCGCGACGGTCTATGCCAGCACCCTAGTTGGGCCGCCGGACGACCAATTTGATCTTGGCAAAATAAAGAAACACCACCCAGCAACTGCCACCGGCTTGCAGAGCGACACTTCGGTGATCCTGACCGTTGATGGCTCGGGATTCCGGCAAATTGAGGTGGAAGTCGATGTCCTGGATGAACAGGGGATGCCGATTCCGGGACTAACAGAGAGTGACTTCTGCGTTAGTGAGGATGGACAACCAGTTGGTTTTCAGGTGACGGAATTGGGCGCGCAGGGTTGCCCAACTGCCATCTGCCTGGTCATGGACGTTAGCGGCAGCATGTACGGTCAGCCTCTGGCAGACGCCAAGCAATCTGCCAAAAACTTCGTTGCCAATATGGATGCCTTTGACAGAGTTGGCGTTGTGCCCTTTGGCTCGTGTATCGAACCGGTGCAATCATTTACATCTGACATCGGCACTTTGAACACGTTTATCGACAACCTACAGACTACTGGCGCCACGGCGTTGTTCGATGGAATCTACGTGGGCGATAGCCTGACCGCGCAAGAATCAGGTTCGAAAGCCGTAATCGCCTTCACAGATGGGTACGAGAACAACAGCGATATATGCTGGCCAATACCAAACGGCGTATACCTCGATTCCGATTATTCTGATGATTCGACAATCATCTGCAATCAGGCCAATGGCGCCGGTGTGACAATCTATGGCATCTCGATTGGATCCGCCTGGGTCGATCCGTTGATCGCATTCGCCCAAGGCACTGGCGGCTATCATCTTCATGCGCCGACTGCGGCCGATATGGACTCCCTCTATATGCGTATCAAGGAGACTCTTTGCAGTCGTTATCTAGTCGCCTACACGAGCCCTGATACTGAAGCAAATGGCGAGACACACCAGGTCGAGATTTGCATCAACGCGCCGGCGTGTTCTCCTTGCGGTACAGGTCATTACACAGAACCAGCAGCGCCGAATGTTGTAGAGGATCCGCCAACCGTAGCACTGAGCGCACAGTGTTTTCCTACCGGCAATGACATGGAGATTTGTGTGTATGTGCACAAACCTGGCCCTCCGCCATTGCAGAGTGTAACACTATTCTGGCGCTACTCCGATCCTGCGACCGGTCCATACACCTCGGTAGTGATGAACGATCAGGGTAACGACAAATATTGCTTCACTATTTCCGGAGGGCTGCTCCAGGCAGGTGTGCCTGGTATCGACTACTATTTCGTGGCAAGCGACGGCCAGAGTACGATCACGCTTCCTAAGGACAATCCCCAGCAATACCCATTTACAATCTCCGTTTGTCCAAACGACTTGCCGGAGATCACGCACCAACCGCCGGTAGGCGAACCATGCTCACAACCACTGTCAATTGTCGCGGAGATCGCTGACAGCATGGACTATGTGGCTGGTGCTAAACTCTACTATCGGTTCGTCGACGAAGTGTTCTGGGATAGTACGGCAATGAGTTTGCAGTCAGGGGACACTTGGAGTGGGGAGATACCTGCCGACCATGTGTTATCAACCCCTTGCGTCGAGTACTTGATTCGCGCCTGGGACGACCTCGGTTCGGGTGAAGAACTTGGTCCCTTCACATATTGCTGCGATTCGCAGCCTCTTACTCCCACCGAGGAGTGGATCAACGTCTACTGTGGCGTTCCGACCTTTGATGGCGTGCCGCTGTCGCCGGGTGATGTGATCAAGGCTTTTGATCCGGACGGCGTGCTCTGTGGAGTAGATGTCGTGAGGCCGGATGGCAGCTACGGCTTTATGCCGATCTATCATGACGACATCTATTCTGAGGACGTCGATGAGGGCGCCGAGCCGGGTGATCTGCTCAGCTTCACGATCAACGATGAGCCGGTGCTGACCATTCCGGAAATCATCTGGACTTCCAATGGTGACCGTTTCGAATTGTGCGAGTTCCTGCCCCCCTGTGTCGAGATCTTGCTTGAGGAGGGTTGGAATCTGATCTCCTGGAACAAGGCCTATGAAGCGCCGATTTCAGAATTCATGGACCTCCTGGTTGGTTGCGATTGCATCGACGTAATCATGAGCTTCGATCGGGGTGGTTTGACCTACGACCCCGATCTGGAGG
>JBDRQZ010000411.1:0-2395 GCA_043826025.1 bacterium
GGGTGCTGGTCAAGATCATCGGGGAGTGAACTCCCCGGCGGGCAGACCCCGGATCACGTCCGCGGCAGGCCCTCCCGGGGTACAGGTCTGGAGCACGAACGCGGAGCAGTTGCCAAAAAGGTCATCACCGCGAAGGCGGGGACCCAGCACCGATTGCGAGTGCAGAGACCACGACTTCAGTTCTGCGCTGACCGGGGCCATTCTGAATCCCGGCTCCTCCGGCCTGGATTCAGTCCAGGCAAGGCCGGGACGACTTGACTCGTGGGTGCTGGTCAAGATCATTGGGGAGTAGTACAGAAGTCGCAATATCTGTACCCCACCTAGAGCGGAGCACGTCAGTGCGGAGCGCCAGGTGGGACGCTTCTCGTAGGTCGGGTTCCGCAGTGCTGAGCGAAGCGAAGAACAAGAAACCCGACAATTCAACTTAGACGCCTGCGCCATGCGAATTGTCGGGTTTCTCCTCGCTCGCCAAGGCGCGCGAGTCGGAACGCCGACCTACGAGATCCAGGACACAACAACAGCGCCGGGAGCTCAAGCCCCCGGACGCCGGTTATCTTAGCACATCAGCAGAATAGCGTGCGCGGCAGACCTCCCGGTCTGCCAGCGTCATGATCGAGTATGGGGCAGACGTGGACGTCTGCCGCCCACGAAATTGAACCTGCCTACGGCTGCCCTGCCGGCGCGCCCGGCGGCGGAATCGGCTGCGGCACCTGATTCTTGATCGCCGGGATCGACTTGAAAAAAGCAAACATAGCTCTTAAGTCCTCATCGGTCTGATGCGAAATCGCCTGCCAGGGCATCGGCGGCAGAATCTGCCGACCCTGGCCCAGATGTTTGCCGTTCCGCATTGCCTGAATAAACGCCTCCTCGGTCCAGGCGCCGCTGCCGGTGAGGTTGTCGGGGGTCAAATTCGAGGCGAAACTGATACCCCAGGGACCGCCCCAGGCGGTGAAATGCGGATTGGCGACCGCGCCCCACTTGTCGGGACCGAGCGCATCCATGGGAATTTCCGCTACCGGCAGGTCAGCCGGATGACCCATAAACAGCTTGCTGGAATCCTCGACCGGACCCATCTCGGTGAAAATCTTCGGTGTGTGGCAGATCCCGCAATCACCGGTCTGCACCAGGTGCCTGCCCCGCTCGACCGGGCTCATCGCGCTCTCGCCGGAATCCTCCGACTGCGCCTGGTTGCTGCAAACTACAAGCAACCCGGCCAGCGCCAAAAGCCCGCCAATCAGCGCGACCTTGGTTAATTTGAACGACATACTCTTTCTCTCACTCCCGTAAAGAGGTTATTCCTCCCCGCTTTCGATGCAAGGAGTACGATTTAGTCAATTTTGATGTTTGAGCTTGAGAGTCCATTTTTAGATGCGCTGGAAATGTGATTGCGCTCTTTCCGGCAGCCCCCTGATTATCCTCTATGGCCGGAGTATCAAGGATCGAGTGGACCTGGGCGAGTTGGAACCCGATCACCGGGTGCAGTAAGGTCTCCAAAGGCTGCGATCACTGCTATGCCGAGCGGATGGCGTTGCGGTTGCAGGCAATGGGGCAACCCAATTACCGCAATGGCTTCAAAGTCACCACTCATGAGCATGTGCTGGAGAAGCCACTGCGATGGAAAAAGCCACAGATGATCTTTGTCAACTCGATGAGCGATCTCCTCCATCACGAAGTGCCGACAGATTTTATTCTCAGGATTTTCGATGTCATGCGGCGCGCCGATTGGCATATCTTTCAGATACTGACCAAAAGACCGAAGCGGCTGCTGCAGCTTGACTCAAAGCTCAACTGGCCGCCCAATGTCTGGATGGGGGTCACCGCCGAAACTGAGAAATTCCAGTGGCGGATCGACAACCTGCGGCAATGCGGCGCGGCAATCAAGTTTCTCTCGCTGGAGCCGCTTTTGGGGCCGATCCCGGATTTGCATCTGGAAGGTATCGACTGGGTGATAGTTGGCGGCGAATCAGGTCCCGGCGCGCGACCGATTGAGGAAGAGTGGGTGCTCGATCTGCGCGATCAGTGTCTGGCCGCCGAGGTCGCTTTCTTTTTCAAGCAGTGGGGCGGCGTAAACAAGAAGAAATCGGGACGCCTCTTGCAAGGCCGCACCTGGGAGCAGTTGCCCCAGAAGGCCTTCGCCACCCAAGCCGGCCAGTTGGCTTTGCCGGTCGGATAAGTTCTCACCACTTCAACAGCAGCCCCGCAATCGGCAGAATCTGCCATTGGTAGAGCGGTTCAACTGAATGCGTATCTTTGTCCCAGTAGTAGCGGTAGATATTCTCGCGGTCGAGCACATTGAGCACATCGATATAGAACTCAAGCTCTCTGCCGCCGCCCAATTGCTGCATATAGCTTAGCCGCAAATCGAGCCGCTGATAGGGTGGGAATCGGGTCTGAT
>JBDRQZ010000412.1:0-2632 GCA_043826025.1 bacterium
CCAGGCCGCCGACCAGAACGATGAGCAGGAGCTAAGCGGGATCGCCCGCAAGACCCTGCAATTGCAGGAAGAGTTGAAGAGCGCTCGTGAGAATCGGGAGACCTATCAAGCTCGACTCCGAGAGTTGGAGGCTGATGAGCAGCAGCGTGCCGAGCAGCTTGCCCGGCAACTGGAAACGCTGCAAAGCGCCCGCCGCGAAAGTCAGGATGCACAGCGCGACCTGTTCGCCATAGAAGGGCAAGAGAGTGTCTTCCAGCACAGCGAGAAGCAACTGCTGGAGCAGACCGCAAAGTTGACCGCAGAGCGAGAGTTACTCGCTCAGAAACACGCGAGCGCCGAGCAAGATGTGCTCGCGATCGAGGCGGAGCTGGTCGAATTGCAGCAGCGCGAGCAGCAACTGCAAATCTCCCATCAGGCAATTGTGCGGCAGCTTGCCGAGGCCCATGCCGAAACCGTCAAAACTCGCGCGCAGCTTGAAAGCCGGATGGCGCAGGTCGCCGAGGCGATTCTCGACTTCAAGTCGACCGAGGCGCGGGTCAACATGACCGAAGACATGGTCGCCACCTATGAAGGCTATGGTTCAGGGGTTAGCGCCTTGTTGGCGCAACGGGAAACTAATGGCGGCATGTATGACACCGTCGCAAATCTGTTGACGGTAGAGCCGACCTACACGGCAGCAATCGAGGCTGCCCTGGGTGAGGCGGCACAATATGTGGTGGCCGCGGACCGCAATGCCGCTGAAGCAGCCATCGACTACCTCAGAGAAAATGAACTCGGCAGTGTGACCTTCCTGCTGCTGGACAAAATACCGCCGGCAAGCAATTCGCCGACCCAATCATTCGACCAAGACTCCGGGATTCTGGCGCGGGCAAATGAGGTTGTTACTGCACCGGCGGAATTCCAACCACTGGTTGATTTTCTCATCGGCGATCTGCTGATCGTCGCGGACCGCCGCACCTCGCGACGGGTACAGGCTGAACAGACGGGCCCGGCAGTCACCCTGACCGGGGAATTCTCCTCCGCCCAGCACGCGCTGTCGGGCGGCAGTGGCCACGACGATGCCCAACTGGTGGGTCGAGAGGCACGCCTGACTTCACTCCGGGAGAAACTTGCCTGGGCGGAAGCCGAACTGGCGCGACAGCGATTCGAGAAGGCTCAAGATGAGCGACAGGCTGCGTTTGCAGACCAGCGCAGAAGCGAACTCGCTGAGACACAGCAGCGGCTCGAACGTGAACAAAACGAGATCAAGGTTGAGCGCAGCAATGCCGATCTCCGCCAGCGCCATGCGACCGAGCGGCGCGATGAGCTGGCTGCCGAACTCGCGAAATGCGAGTCTGAGAAAAAACACACCGCCGCCGAGTTAGAGCAGCTTCGTAGCGACCATGAACGGCTTTCCGGCGACAGCGATGGCCGCCGCACCGACCTGGTTTCGCACGAGGAGAAAGTCGCTGAGGCTGAACGCGAAACGGAACGGCTCACGCACCTGCAGGAAGAAGTCCGCTCGCAACTCATCAAGACGAGAACTGAACTGAATTCGCTGGAAGGCAGCATCACTCGCAGTGAGCAGTTGCTCGGTGATCTCGCCAATGAAGCGGAGCGCCGCAAACAGGATCGTGTGAGCCGCGAGGGTGAAGTCGCGCGACTCGAGGAGCGCATCGAGGCGATTCGTACCGAGCTTGAACAAATCTCGGCATCACAGGAAGAACTGCGCACTGAAGAACGCGAGCTTGACGAGAAACAGCAGAACCTGGCCATGAGTCAGGCGGAGCAGGGGGAACTGCTCAAGGCCGCCCGCAAGGAACGCGAGACCGAGCGCAACAGCAATGAATCACTCCTGGTGCGTGAGACGGAACTGAAGTCGCGCTATGAGGAGACCCATCGGCAATTGCGCCTCAACCATAACCTCGAACCGGAACGCATGGAGCTACCGCAGCCGCTCGCAGAAGAAACTGCAAGTGAAATGCGCACCGAACTGGAGGAGAGTCGCGAAAAGCGGGCGCAGATGGGGATGGTCAACATGCTGGCGTTGGAGGAGTTCGAACGCGAGTCGCAGCGGCAGGAATTCTTGCAGCAGCAGATCGAGGACCTTACTCAAGCCAAAGACAACTTGCGTTCCACGATCACCCGGATTAACGGCACCGCACGCAAGCTGTTCATCGAGACATTTGAGGAAGTGCGGAACAACTTCCACCAACTCTTTGTCGAGCTCTTCCAGGGCGGCGACGCCGATATCAAGCTCGCCGATACTGATGATCCGCTCGAATCGCCGATCCTGATCTCCGCCCGACCACGCGGCAAGCGACTGCTCACGATCAGTCAGCTATCTGGAGGCGAGAAGGCACTGACAGCGATTTCACTACTCTTCGCGATATATTTAGTTAAGCCCTCACCTTTCTGTATCCTTGACGAGGTCGATGCACCACTCGATGACGCCAATGTCGGGCGCTTCCTCAAACTGGTGCGGACCTTCTCGGAACGAACCCAATTCGTCGTGATCACTCACAACAAGCGAACGATGGAACAGTGCTCGCGGCTCTACGGCGTCACCATGCAGCAGGCGGGCGTCAGTCAAATCGTCAGTGTCGATTTCGAGAAGCTGGGCCGCGATATCGTGCCGCCGAGCATGACCTAT
>JBDRQZ010000413.1:0-3089 GCA_043826025.1 bacterium
GCTTTAATCGTGCTCGGTGTTGCGGGGCTCATCTACGGAGGGATTACCTATACCTCCAGCGAGAACGTTATCGACATGGGATCGATGCATGTCCAGGTCGATCAGGAAAGGCATATTCCGCTCTCGCCGATCGCCGGCGCCGCTTCGGTGGCAGCCGGGGTGATTATGATACTCGTTGGACGACGTCGACAAGCAGGTGGGAGTGCAGGCTAGGCGCAGTCGGTTGCTCAACGACGCTGAGTGGGAGATGAGAGGATGAATAGAGATGTTAACTCACCCGGCCGTCGCAGTCGCCTTCGTTGCTGCGCAGGCGATTGCGGCGCCGGTGTGCCTCATGTACTAGCCTACGTCTGGCTCGCTGTAATGGTGCTGACGGCGAGTGTGGGCATAACAAGTTGCGCTGTAAATAGCGCCACCGGCGAAAGACACCTCAATCTGATCGGTGAATCCCAGGAAATTGCCATGGGGCAGCAAGCGGATACACAGATTGTCGCCAGTCTTGGTCTTTACCCGGATGCTGCATTGCAGCGCTACGTGCAGAAGCTTGGCGACAAGCTTGCCAGGACTTCCGAGCGGCCCGAGCTTCCCTGGACATTTCGAATTGTCGATGACCCGGTGGTCAACGCGTTCGCGTTGCCCGGGGGATTTATCTATGTCACGCGCGGCCTGATGACCTACGTCGAGAATGAAGCACAACTATCCGGCGTGATCGGACACGAGATCGGCCATGTGACGGCGCAGCATTCGGTACATAGCATGTCCAACCAGCAGCTAACGCAACGCGTGACGGCCGGCATGATGATCGAACCGAAGCTCCAGCGTTACGGGCAGTACCTCAATGCCGGGCTTGGCTTGCTGTATCTGAAGTTCAGTCGTGACGATGAAAGTCAGGCGGATCAGCTTGGATTTCGTTACATGGTGCGGGCGAAGAATGACCCACGCCAGATGATCCGAGTGTTTGATATGCTGAATCGCGTCAGCGAGGCAAGCGGCGGCGGGCGCCTGCCGGAGTGGCTGGAGACGCATCCCAACCCAGAGAATCGGAGCGCGGATTTCCAGAAGGAGATCGACACGCTTGAGCTTGACATGAGTCGCTTATCGGTGAATCAGGATAGCTATCTCGATCTCATTGACGGTATGGTCTTCGGTCAGAACCCGCGCGAGGGGTTCTTCCGCGACAATCACTTTCATCAGCCTGAGCTTGAGTTCGACTTCGACTTTCCCTCCGGTTGGCAGACCGTGAATCAAAAGGCGGCCGTCGCGGCGATCAGTGCCAATCAAGACGCAGTGGTGCAGATCACGCTGGCGCAGGGGAGCTCCAACGAGCAGTCAGCCGGCAAGTTCTTTGGGCAGCAGGGAATGGAGCCGGGGCGTCTGGAAAGAGGCAACCTCAATGGTCTGCCGGCTGTTTCAGCGGAATTCCGCGCGCAGACCGAGCAGGGAGTGTTATATGGCAAGGCGACCTTCATCGACTATGAAGGAAATACGTACCAGGTGCTCGGCTATACAACCGACCAGCTCTGGGCAGACTACCAGAACATCATAGTCGGCTCAATGGGGAGTTTCCGGCGCTTGACCGATCCGGAGATTCTGCGAATGCAGCCGATGCACCTCAGAATCATCACGGTCAAGAGACCTTCAACTTTAGGAGAGTTAGCGAAACAGTCGGGTTCTCCGGTACAGCTTGAAACGTTGGCGATCATCAATCAGACTGCGACAAATGCCGGCTTCAAAGTCAGCGATCGAGTCAAGATGGTGATCGGGGAGTAGACTGGCATCGGGTGATCGGATGTAGGTACAATTGAAGTGAGCCGACGTTAGCGTGCAGCATGAATGGTGAAGCTCAGATTCTCTGCGCAAGAGGGTCGACTGAAAAAAAACGTGGCCCTACAGCGCCAGGAGAGTATAATAGCTCGACAAATCAGACGCATCAAAGATCCTGAGCTTCGCAAGCAGGGTCCGAGATTTTCATTCAGATGGCATGATGGCGCGACCATCTATGCCGTATCCTGCAAGGTCGCAGAGAGGTTTCGTATTCGTGATCACAAGTTCTTAGAGGCATCTCAATGTAATCTGTCGCCCGATATCACTGGTTAGGTGAGCGTAACATGTCCGGCCGCCTGACGTGAGGAACGAGAAACATGAAGAAATTATCAATCGGTATTATTGATCTCATAGCCAAAGCTCCGACGCGGACCATGTGGATGCGTGTCATGGGCGCGAATTTCGCCAGCATCATGCCCCAGGTGATTGCCGTCTGGTGCGAGGCACAAGGCCATGAAGTCACGCTGGTCACCTATACCGGACGCGAAAACCTCGTCAAGGAATTGCCGCAGAATGTAGACTTAGTTTTTATCAGCTCATTTACTGAAGCTGCCTTGCTGTCCTATGCGCTCAGCAATCTCTTTCGCTCGCGCGGTGCGGTGACGGCTATTGGTGGACCACATGCCCGCTGCTATCCGCAGGATGCGCAGAAGTATTTCGATTACGTACTTGGCTTCACGGACGAGGCTCTGATCTCGGAAGTCCTGCAGGATTGTAGCCGGCACCGGCCGGTTGGTCTGCACCTAAGCGCCGAGCAACATCCGACTCAGTTCCCGGGTGTGAGCGAGCGCTGGAAGTTCATCGAGCGGACTCTGCGCAAGGCGCCGCTGGTCAAAATAGTTCCGTTGTTAAGCAGTCTCGGCTGTCCCTATACCTGTGATTTTTGCATCGACTCCGCCATACCGTATCAACCGCTGGACACCGGCGCGATGCAGGCCGACCTGCGTTTTCTGCTTGGCAAATTGAAGCGTCCACGCGTGGGCTGGCACGACCCGAATTTTGGGGTTCGCTTCGATCAGTGTATGGATGCGATCGAGGAGGTGGTGCCTCCTGGTCGCATAGACTTCCTCGCCGAATCGACACTTTCTCTGCTGTCGGAACCCCGGGTGCAGCGGCTCAAACGCAACGGTTTCAAGGCTCTGCTGCCGGGAATAGAATCCTGGTTTGAGCTGGGCAAAAAGTCGAAGACGGGGAACGTGACGGGAATCGAAAAGGTCGGAATGGTCTCCGAGCACGTGAACATGATTCTGCGGCATATCCCCTAT
>JBDRQZ010000414.1:0-2529 GCA_043826025.1 bacterium
AGGATCATCATGGCGGCGATCCAGGAAGCGGTTCAGACCGGCAGACATCGTGGCGCTACCTACTCACTCGACATGGGCGGAGAGGTGAAGTGGTATGAACTCTCGATTGCAACGAAGGGTGAACCGACCTCCGACGGCTCGCGTTTTATCCTGACCATCCGCGACGTCAGCGAGCGGGTGCGTGCCGATGCCGCGCTCCGAGAATCGGAGAAGCGCTACCGGGAGTTGCAGAACAATGTTCCGATCGGGCTTTTTCAGAGCACCGTGGATGGGCGAGTCGTCTTCGTCAATGAAGCTGTGGTGAAAATGTTCGGCTATGAATCGGCGAAAGAGATTCTTGAGTCTACCGCCTTCGCCGCCTATGATGATCCCGCGAGTCGGGAGAGACTGCTGCAGAAATTGCAGCGCTGCGGTTCGATCAAGGGATTCGAGACCTCGCTGAAACGGCGTGACGGCAGCACCTTCTGGGGATCGATGGATATCAGCACCGGCTGTGAAGAAACGGGAGAGATCACCCGTTTTGATGGCACCCTGACCGATATCACGGATCGCAAGATCGCCGAGGCCGCCCTCGCCTCCAGTGAGCAACGATATCGATTGCTGGTGGAGAACATCAACATGGCCATCGCCCGCGTGAGTTACGATGGTGAGTTTCTGTTCGTCAACCAGTACGGCGCGGCCACGCTCGACAAAGAGCAGGCGGATCTGATCGGTACGACAATGTGGGATCTCTTCCCGAAGTCCGCGGCAGACCGTCAAGTCGCGAGCATTCGCGAAGCAATCGATACCGGTCAAACCCTAACTCGGGAAACCAGAACCGAGATCGGCAAACGGTGGCATTGGTACAACACCACGATTCAGCCCTACCCTGATACAGATAGCCACATAAAGTCCGCGATGATTATGGCGGACGACGTCACCGAGAGACGGCGAGCGGAGGAGGAATTGCGTGTCGCCCACGAGGGACTGAAAGCGGAGCAGCAAGCCCTGGTGGTCAAGAATATCGCTCTCAAGGAACTGCTCGGCCAAATCGACGACGAAAAGCAGCGGATCAAGCAGCAAATCCAGGCCAATCTCGATCGCGTTGCTCTGCCGATGCTGGAAACTCTGGCAAAGAGGCTCCCGGATGATCTGCAAACTACGACTCGGGTACTGGAGCAGTGTCTGAAAGATATCGGCTCCCCCTACATCGGCGAGCTGGAGTCCCGCTTCAGCACCCTGACTCCGCGTGAGGTCGAGGTCTGCAACATGATCCATAACGGCTTTCATTCTAAAGAAATAGCGAGAGAGCTGGAAATCTCGGTGCGTACTGTGGAGAAAACCAGGCAGCACATAAGAAAGAAATTGGGTATAGCAAATCGTGAGATTAATCTGACTTCTTTTCTCCGTAATATCTAAACTGCGTATTGTACATACGTATTGCATAGTCAATCTTGCCGCAGTCTTGCCCGTTGACACAACTTGCTGATACGTCTACATTTATCGGTAGAAATGGGGATGGATCGGGCTTGGAGCGTCTCGCGAACCGCTTAGCGTGTGTTTGAGGAGCAGCTTGCAGTTGGCTGACCCGGTTCAGACGAGGTTCTCATCACTTGCGGTGAGAGCAGAGAGTGTGTACAACTGGTATCCGGCGTCGGGTGTTATCCGTAGTCGACGCTGGAGACTGCAGAGGAGGCTTGGGGATAAAGCAGACGGGGGCACGGAAAGGTCAGTCTGCTGGAATTCGTTTCCGACTCGGTGAATTGATCACGCCAACAGCCTAAGCTGGGGTCGGGCTGTTGTTGAGCGGAGACGGCGGCAGGCAGTGAGGGCCTCTGCAGAAACCGGCGGCTTTGACAAGAAGGTCGCCGGTTATTTTTTTAGGGAGTCTCAGTCGACTTGATGCGCCTCGCAGAGCACCGAGCTGTAGGTGTTGAAAATCACTCGCACCGGCTTATAAGGAATCGGCGGCAGAGTAATCTCCTTTTGCGGAGCATCGATTAACAACCGCGTTGTCGTATGGTAATCATCCTCCATCAGGATCGTCACCGGTACCAGCATCTTGAAGTCACTCTCCACATTGCGGGTTTCAATTTCGAAGGTCACCTGGTATTGACCATCCGCCCGCTCCAGGAATTCGGCGTGCCAGCGATATTCCGGGACTTGTACATCGTAGACATACTGATCGAAGAACCAGCCCAGGTCGGCGCCATAGTGTTTCTCGGCAATCCGGATGAAATCGGTGGTGGCCGCCTCCTGCCAGTAGTAGCTGGCGAGGAAATCCTTGAGCATGTCGAGGAAACGCGACTCATCATGGCTAGCGAAATCATACATCAACATCCGCAACATATAAAGCACGTAGGCGCCCTTACTGTAGACAAGGGTGAAGTAGTCCGCCGATTGCGAGGACACCAGTCGGCGCCCCAGCCAGATCGGTCCCGCGTCGTTGCCCTCTTTATAAACTGAGCGTTGTCCCGACCTGGTCAGCCCGCCCGATTCCAGGATATCGGCACGCCAATCCTCGACCATCTCGAGGAAGCGGCCCTTGTG
>JBDRQZ010000415.1:0-3386 GCA_043826025.1 bacterium
GCGCACTTGGTCTATCGCTGTCACAACAGGTGTCCGAAAGCGGTCACTGGTAAGGAGCGGCAGACCTCGATGAATTCCGAAAGTTACGAATCGCGCCCGACCATCATGGTCATAATGTTTCAGTTGCATTCAACTGGAGCATACTCTGAGAGGCGAAGCCGGTCAATCACAATCCCCACCCGACGTCTCGACGATACCGCTTCGACTCTGGGTGGGCTACCGACTTTCAATCTCGGCTCGCGCGGGCCACAGCACACATTGTCATGACTCGCTCTGCCCTCGCAGAAAATCATCGAAATCATCGAGCCAGGAGTCGCCCAGCAGCGTCTTCATCTGTCCATCTAGCTCTTGGTATTCCTTCACGAGGGCTTTCAATTCGTTGCAAATATCCTGCGCCTCATCGAAACGTTGCGCTTTGCCAAGGTCATAGGTCAGGTTGACGGCTGCCTTGGCGCGCCTCAGTCGCACCTCCGCTTCATCCTCGTGCTGCTCGGAGAGGGCAATCAACTCATGGTAGAGATCACGCGCCTCAGCGAATCGTTGCGCTTTGCCAAGGTAATTGGTCAGGCTGACAACTGCCTTTCCCCAGGTTTCGCGTCGCTCATTGTTGCCCCGATCAAGTTGCATGAACAACTCAAGTGGAGCATACTCGCCGAAGTCGCTAGTAGCTCGAAGAAAGAAGATCGCGAATCCCACTTCGTCGAGCTGCCAGGCGACAGAGCCCATGGATCGGCAGTAGCTTGGCAGCAGCGGCTTGTTGGGGTCAGGTTTCCTCACAACAAAATACTCGCCTAATATATCAGGTTCCAGGGGACCCAGAAAATCGTCTGCCTGTTTCCCGACCAAACAACTGTAGATTCCTGCACTGAAGTCTTTGGCTGTCGGTAGGCATAGCGACGAAACCAGCTCATGCGAGTCAAGTACATCTGTCGCCATCCCGCCAGTCATTGTCGCGAGCGCGAGCAGGTTTTCATACTCAGGTGTAACGCCCTGTTTGCGCCAGACCTCCTCCTGCTCTCGTCGAATCAGCGCCTCCAGCAGGTCGGTCTTTCCCCAGCCACGGATATCGTTCCCGGCAAGAATGGCTTCTGCAGCGAGCGCCGCGTAGAGCGGTCGCCGCTCGTTGTCGATCTGAAGTAGAGAGCCAAGGGTTTCGGCTCGGTTCGGGATCGGTGTTTCATTCGACTTCAAGATGAACTCGATGGTCGCCCACAGGTCGTCCTCCGACATCGGCTCCAGAAGTAGTGGCGGAGCATACCGTGAATGCTCGATGGTGTGCTTGTCACTGCCATATCCATGAAGCTTATCCCACCAGGGCCCGGAAGCGCTTCGTTCAAGGAGCAAGAACCTCGCGGGATAATCAAACTCGCCCTGACCGGCATAGAGTGCACCAATTATCTTGTGCAGGTCATCCTCACGCCCCGCCGCGTAGTCAATCACGATCAGCGTCGGCTGGTCGGGCTTCCAATCATGCCAGCGCTCGAAACTGTGCCAACTCGGGAGAAAGCCAACTCGCCAGCCGGCACCTTTGCGTAGGCATAATTCCAGTGCTAACCGGCTCTTGCCTAGACCGCCGGGGCCGTAGACAATCCACCACAGGAAGTTCCGTTCGTCATCGATGAACTTCTGCAGACCGTCAAGCTCTTTCTCGCGCCCGACGAACGGTACGCGCTGAGCGCGATAAACAAGTCGGTTGGAGGGGTCAGGCTCGAATGTCCACAACTCTAAGGGTGGCTGTGGAGATAGCAACTCGGCAATGGATTCTTGGATCGCATCCAGCTTCTCGTGCGTCGTCAGGTTGTCTTCAAGCGTCTTCAGCGCGACTCTCATCTCCTGGGCAAGAGACTTGCCGTATTCCTCATCATGCGGCGGGCGTTCGCCGGACAATATCTTGTCGATAAGCTGCCGGTCATGTTCTTTTGTGTCCAGTCGTGCTTTCAAATCTAGGAGCCACTTTGCAAGCGCGTCGTAGAACGGGAGCTTCGCGAGGACTTTTGCGCTCTTCGATTTCGCCACCGAGAGAGTCCATCCACCACCTTTCTGGGCAAGATTCACCAGAAGCATGGTGAGCAACTTGAACGCAATGCGATATGCGATACGCGGGGCGAGGCCGATCTCTTTGTGCGCCCAGTCGACTATCTGGTCCGCAATATCGGTGTCGCAGAGATAGTTGACCAGATTGTCGTCTATGAGTTGTTTGGAGAGTTCTTCGAGAGTAATCGTCGGCTTTGGTGTGGCCATCCCCGGTCCCTTAGCAATTTTGTGAGCGCGTTTTTCTCAGGATATCCGAAGCAGGCAATCAGCGCAAGGGAATTCCATTGCGCGACCGAGGAATACGCTTCGTGTCAAGAAAGTATCCCCGCAATTAACACAAGGCTATCTAACTCAATGTTTTTGCTCAACTTATCCGCCGTTCCGCTCGTTTCTCCGGCCGCAAAGTTGGCTTACTTTGCCTCTAAGTAAGCTTACTTTGCCGCATATCAAGCTTCCTGAGCCTCTAAGCAGGCTTCCTAAACGCTTCAGAAAGCTTCCTCAGCCGTTCAGCAGGCTTACTTTGCCGCTAAGTAAGCCTCCCCAGCCTCGAAGCAGGCTTACTTTGCCGTTAAGTAAGCCTCCCCAGCCTCGAAGCAGGCTTGCTTTAGCCCATCTCAAGCCTGCTATGGCCTGAAGTCAGCCAGCTTCGTCGTGATTCTTGAGAGAGATGCTCCGGGGTAGTTCCCACCTGACGTCTCGGCGGATACGCCTCGACTCTAGGTGGGGTACGGCAGAGTCGAGGTCTAATCCGACGACCGGCCGCTGCCGGCGAAGGCGTAGCGGCCGTCAATCGAGCGTTTTTCCCAGACCAGGCGGAACTTGTCGATTTGCTCAGGGGCAAGTGGCGCGACTTCGACAGTGTGCTCGGAGCCGTTGTTCCACACACCGACCGTGAGCTGCGGCAGTTCTTTGCCGTCTGAGAAGCGGGCGGTAATGCCGGCGGCGATCTCGATCTCGCGTTCGCCATGTTCGCCGAGAATCAGCGTCAGCGGTGAACCATGTTCGATGACTTTGAGGCAGGTGTATTTGGAGATGTACTTTTCGAGTTTGTCATTTTCCTCCTCCCGGCGACCGACGATTGCCTTGCAGGTCGGACTCAGGCGGAAATGACGCCCTACTTTGAGCAGGTTGAGGTCATCGAAAGTCACCTGTGCTTTGTGTTCGAGGATATCGCGCAGCTTGGTGGAGTAGCCGCGGTCGGTGAGCAGGCAACCGGAAGCAGGCGAAGCATAGTCGTGCAGCCCGAACTCCTCTGCCATTTCCATCTGCCGCTTTCGCGAACGACCGGAGATGTTTTCCAATTGCTCGCGGTCGATCAAGCCTTCAAGTTCGGGGATTGTCGGCTCCATCAG
>JBDRQZ010000416.1:0-12327 GCA_043826025.1 bacterium
TCTGGCGCATCAAGCTGCGCTCAATCCTCACGATCGCCGGAGTGGTTATTGCCATTGCTACCTTCGTCGCGATGCTCTCTTTCGGCGCGGGTACGAAGAAGCATGTCACCGACGCGTACACAGAGTTGGGACTTTTTACGACGATGAATGTCTACCCGCTCGATGAGGAGACCGACTCCGTTGCCGTGCTCGATGGTTCTGCGGTGGAACGGCTCGCGCAACTGCCCGGGGTGCTGCTGGCTTATCCCTTTGTCGGACTCGACGTCTCCGCTCAGGTCGGCGACACGGTGATCGAAAGCGAGGCGCGAGTGCTTTCCGGGACGGCCGCCCGGGCGAAGATCTACTCACAGGTACTCGATGGCCAAGCCTTCTCAAGCGACAGCGCCAAAGAGGCTTTCGTGACCAACCGCTTCCTGGAGTCGCTCGGAGTTACCAATCGTGACTCGCTGCTCGGGCAGAGGCTGATTATCTCGGCGCAGGGCGCCAGCCTGGACAGCGCTTTGATCAATGTCCTGGAGGGTGAGGCAGGGGATATCGCCGAGCGCCTTGACGCGATTCACTTCGACTCACTCTTCCGCCCCTCATACCGTGACCGTGTCCTGCGGCGCGAATTGAACGAGGGGTTACGGCTTTTCGTCCAGGGGCTGATGTCCCGGCGCATAACTGTTGCTGACACTCTGGTCATCAAGGGTTTCGCTGAGGCTCCTCGTGGCGGGTGGCTGCAGGTCGCCCCGATCCTGGTCCCGGAGCAAACTCTGCGGCGGCTCAGTTCGCCGGCGATGGTCCTGGGCACCGACCCCAGCGATCTCTTTGCCGCCATGCGCAGCGGCAGGTTCCTGGCGGGCAGCGAGGATGAGGGAGGAGGGAGTTTCCCACAGGTGACTCTGGAGCTTGACCCTTACGTCTCGGCTGAGGTGATCGGCGACTCTGTCGAAGCACTTGGCTACCGCAGCTTCAGCTATGCAACCGAGTTCGCAGAAATGCAGCGTTTCTTTCTCTACTATAATTTCGGTCTGGCAGTAATCGGGCTCATCGCGCTGCTGACGGCATCGCTGGGGATTGTCAATACGATGATCATGTCGATTATCGAGCGCCGCCGCGAGATCGGAATCTTCCGGGCACTGGGAGCCGACGAGCGACAGATCAAGTTCATGTTCCTGGTGGAGTCGGGCGTGATCGGCGCTGTCGGCGCCGGGATCGGTATTCTGTTCGGCTGGCTCGGCACCAGAATCGTCTCGGCAATCATCAAAGCCTATATGGAGAGCCAGGGATTCCCTCCCTTCGAGGCTTTCGACCTGCCGCTCTGGCTGATCCTCTTGGCCTTGGGTTTCGGCACTATTGTCAGTTTGCTCGCTGGGCTCTACCCGGCCCGCCGCGCCGCCCGTGTTGACCCGGTAGTCGCCCTGCGGGCTGACTAACACCTTCGGTTAAATTGTCCAATAGACCGCTAGATAAAGACTTAATCAAATAGGAGAGAATCTGCTCGCGCATGTGATTTTTTTCACTTGACACTATTTGCGGAGTTAGTTATCAATCACTAACAATCTGGAGGGAGTTCATTCATGAGTTCAGACAAGCCAGATCGCAAAGAGCAAATCATCGTGGAGGCGACACGCCTGTTCAGCCAAGCGGGCTATGAGGGAGTGTCGATGAAAGCGCTCGCCGAAGCTTGCTGTGTCACGGAGCCGGCTCTCTATCGTCATTTCAATTCCAAAGAGGCGATTTACGATGCTTCACTGGAATCACTGCTGGAGCGATTTGAGGCGGACAAGCTGTTCGCTCGGCTCGATAAAGAGCTGGAGCTTGAAGGTCTGCTCCGCGAGATGGCGGCGCACATTGTCGGCTTCGCGCGCGGTAATGAGGATGCCTACCGGCTGATGTTGTTCGCGGCACTGGGGGGGCACCAAACGGCACGGGCGGTGTTCGGTTCGATTCGGGGCGGCTGCACCGATTATCTCAAAGATCGCCTGCAGCGATTCGCCGACGAGGACAAGCTAGCGCCGATCAACCCCGAAATCACGGCTCGCTGCTTTGTTGGCATGGTGTTCGACTGCGGGCTTGGCTATACGCTCTGGCGTGGCTACTACAGCCGTCAATACCAGCCCGAAGAGGTGTTCGCCAACAACATTCCGATTTATGCGCGGGGCTTGCTCAAACAGACAAACACAGAGAATGACATAGACCGGGCAAACACAGGAGGTGAGGAGTGATTCGAGTGCGAAGGCGCGGCCCCACGTGGGGGTCGGCATGGCTGCTGGCAGGAATCGCACTGCTGCTGTTGCCATCCTTGGCAAGCGGCAGCATCGATGATGCGACCTGCATGGCATGTCATGATGAAATCGGCGAGGCTTTCCCGCAAACGGCGCATGGCATCTACTTCAAGAGCGATGTGCAGCTAACTGAGCATGGCTGTGAGTCCTGCCATGGCGATGGCGCGGCTCATGTCGAGAGCGAAGACCCGGAGTTGATCTACAATCCGGCGCGGGAGCATGGGTTCGATCAACAGGAAACTTGCCTCTCCTGTCATCGGGGCGGCATGTTCACCGATTGGGAGTTTTCGACTCATGCCGGCAGCGAAGTCAATTGTGCCAGCTGCCACACGGTGCATGGCACCCCGGCGCAATCTCTTAAGGCGCCGACACCCGATCTCTGCTATGGTTGTCACAGCGAGGTGCGTGCGGCCAGCTATATGCCGTCGCATCATCCGATTGCCGAGGGCAAGATCGAGTGTCAGGATTGCCATGCCATTCACGGCGGCGACAATCGTCTCGCGGCCGACGGCAGCGGACGTCAGCTCTGCTTTAGCTGTCATGCCGACAAGGAAGGACCTTTCGTTTATGAGCATGCGCCGGTTACCGAGGACTGCATGATCTGTCACACGCCGCATGGCTCGGTGTCCGACAATCTGCTGGTCCAGCAGGAACCGGTGCTCTGCATGAATTGCCATCCGATGCACTTCCATGCGACAGTCGAAGGTGTCGATGGTGAGTTTGAAGTGCCCCAGGCCCCGGAACGCGCAGGGGTCTCGACTCCGGATGGGTTCAAGCGGGCAATGCTAACCAAATGTACTCAGTGCCACACCCAGGTCCATGGCAGCGATCTGCCGGGCCAGGCGATTTCCGCCGGTGGCCAGACGCTGGTCAGATAGGAGGAATGAGAATGACAAGAACAACTATCGCTCTGTCATTGGCTCTGCTTTTCCTGCTGTCCATGACGCTGGTCGCACAGGAGGATGGTGGAGCACGCTACAACTACTCATTGTGGTTGGGCACCCATTACACAGACTTCAAGGATAACCCCAAGAAGGTGGGAGAATACAATCTCGGCAATGATGAGATCCTGCCGGAGTTGCGGTTCCAGATGGATGCGGTCAAGGCAGATCGCCGGTTTGTCACCGACCTTTACTATTTCGATCAGAAGAATGTCGACGCCCTGCTCAAGGGCGTAGTCGGCAAGCGCCTCCGAGCAGACCTTCGCTACCGCTCGCTGATTCATCAGCGGGCGCAGGATATGCTGGTCAACATGGAGACCCGCGAGTGGCTCACGACCGCCCCCGGCGGCAAGATGATCACGCATGAGATCGACGATCCCAATGCCGATTTCAACACGCATCGCAATGAAGTCGAGGCGAATCTCGACTTGCTGTTATCGGCGAAGGGCAATCTGAGATTAGTGGCGGCGCACCGGACGATCATTGAAACCGGCAAGGAGCAGAAGATTGCCTCCAATCACTGCTTCAGTTGTCACTTGCAGTCGAAGTCGGTCGATGTCGACAAGCGCACCTACATTGTCAAGGCCGGCTTGGAAGCCAACAACGACAAGGTCGATGGCGGCTATACGTTCGGCTATTACAAGTTCCATTCCAAGGAGCCGGACCCTTACGCCTACTTCGATCCGGCCAAGCACCCGGTCAATGGTAGTTCGGGCGAGGAGTTTTCCTCGCGCGTCATCTATGATGATGCAACGTTGCCTTTTTCGGTCTACCCGGAAACTGAGAAGATGTCACACAAAGCACGCTTTGGCGCGCAGGTCGGCGAGGGCCGGCTTTCGACCAGCGTCAGCTACTCGAGCAGCAAGAACAAGCGCTCGGACCTGAGCTCCGACGCTGTCAGTGGTATCGCCAAATATCGTGTGCCGCTGTCGCCGCGCACGCGGCTGGACGCGCAGATCTCAGCCACCAGGCTGACCGCGGATGATCCTTACATCGATCTGCCGCTCTGGCGCGATGGTCGTCCCGGCACCCCGGTCGATTTCGACTTCACGCGTTACTCTTCACTGGACCGACTGGATGTGCGCGGTTCGGCGGAAGTCACGACCCGTCTGAGCCCCAAGACCACGTTGGCGGTGCTGGGCGGTTATGAGAATGTCAAGCGTGACGATTATCCGGCGATGGATGATGGTTTGACCACGAAGCGATTGATCGGTCAGGCGAAACTGCGTTATCGCAACGGCCTGCGTTTTTCCGGCAATCTGAAGTATCGCCTCGAGAAGACTTCCGATCCCTTCGTTTCGGGACGCGGTCTGCTCGAACGCAGTGGTCGCGAGGAACTGGAGATCAACGTGCCGCCGGGCTTTGCGTTCTACTATCAGCGCGAGGATCTGCGTTACCAGCAGATCACCACGCAACCGACCGACAAGCACGTCTTCGAGGGCAGCGTGAACTATCGACCGAGTAACAAGACGCTGATCAACCTGGGACTGAAGGGCAGCTACGACAAGAACGGCGATCTTGACTCCCTCGATGTCAAGCACCTGTCGCTGCAGCCGAATCTGGCGCTGACCCTGACACCGGATACGCGCTGGACGCTGACCGGCGGCTTCACTTATGCGCACTACAAGTCGCGCGGACCGGTGGCGGTGGCGCTCCTCGATGGCTGAGCGGGCCATATCTTTAACGGCGCCGTGAGCGTCGATGGGGAAACGGTCGTGCTCAACGAGCACTATGGCTCGATCTACGCGATGACCGACTACACTGCTGAGGTCCAGAATTTTTATTTCAACCTGAATTTCCAAGCCACACCGCAGGTGCGGTTGTTTGGCATGTTCAACTACAACATGTCGACCGGAGAGCTGGATGAAGTGGCAATGCCTGATCCGGCGGAGTTGCTTAATGGTGGCCTGAGCCATCAGGACTTCACTTTCTCCGAGATCCACACTTACTCCAATCTTGACTACACCTGGCTGCGCGCCAATCTGGGATTGGAATTTCGCCTGGCCGCGGCGACCACCTTCACGGCCGAGGTCGATTATCTCGATCTCACCGATGATTCGGGTGGTTGGGTCTACGGCGATGAATCCGGCTCGCAACTTCTGGTGCGGACCGGTGTGATGTTTGAGTTTTAGCAACCTTGCGTGATTGGCCGCACTCTCTTTGGGAAGAGGGAGTGCGGCACTTCTTGCTGCACTCGGACCGACACTGAGGGACAAGATCTCTGACCACTGAAATCGTGACAAAATTCACTTGCTTTTTCTATGTTGTGCCTTCAATATGGAACTTTGAGGACTTGAAGTGACGAAGATTGGATCAAAATCAGCCCTCGCAGGGATTCTCCCGACACTAATTCTGGCGTTGTTGCTCTGTCTGCTCCCGGCACAGCTTTGGGCGCAAAGCAGCGAAGATTGCCTGGCCTGTCACGAGGACATGGAGCTGGAGTCGGAGTCGGGTAAGTCAGTTGGCGTTGACACGACTATGCTGCATGGTTCAGTCCACGCCGGCATGGATTGCATCGACTGTCATGACCAGCCCGGCGCCGATTTTGAGGACTTCCCGCACTTCGAGACCTACCAGCCGGTAAACTGCGAAGGCTGTCACGATCAGGAAGCCTTCGTCTACATGGAGTACTTCAACAAGATGTTGAAGGCAAAGGGGACCAAGGACATTCCCGGCTGCAAGGAGTGCCATGGCACCCATGATGCGCATCGACAACTAAGCATGGAATTGGTCTGCGACCGCTGCCACCATGAGCAGGCGGCGGCCTACAAGGAAAGCTATCATTTCAAGAAGTATCCGGAGGACCCGCGTCGCTACCCGATTTGCACGACCTGCCATGACGCGCATTTCAAGTCGAAGCGTGAGGTGATGTCGCCGGTCGAGTACAAGCAGGAGATCGTCGACATTTGCTCTCACTGCCACCAGCGCGACATTGAGACCTATATCCATTCGCGCCACTACCATGAGATGGAGAGCGGCAACCCGGATGCGCCGGTGTGCACCAGTTGTCATGAAAACCACGCGATTCGCAAACCCTCCGATCCGCTGTCGGCGGTGCATCCGAGTCGCATCACCGATCTTTGCAACAACTGCCATCCGGGGCACAAAGAGAGCCTGCATGTGGCGCCGGGTATGGATGTCTCCGCGGTGACCTGCGCTTCCTGTCACACCGGTCATCAGACCGACATGGCCTCGATCGACAATCAGATTTTCAAAGAGGGCGGCATTTACAATCAGTGTAATGTCTGCCACGGTCGCGAACGGCACACCAAAGAGAGTCTGGCGCATGGTGAAGTGATGTTGATGGATCAGAATGGCGAAGAGGCCAACTGCACCAAGTGCCACATTTATCACTGGAACCTGCCGGGACTCGACACCGAGGCCACCAGGCACAAGCGCACTGAGTGCATCAACTGCCATTCGAAACAAAACCGCGAATACAAGATGTCGATCCACGCCCGCGCCCGCGCGCAGGGGATCGATGCGGCGCCGACCTGTACCGATTGTCATGGTGAGGTCGACATCAAGAAAACCAAAGAGCAGTTTACCCCCGAAGGTGTGGTCGCCCTGTGCTCCAAGTGTCATTCCGACAAGGAACTGATGCTCAGTTTCCAGATCAATCCTTACGTGGTCGAGGGCTTCAAGGATACCTATCACGGCAAGCTGTTCGAGTTGGGCACCAGTGTGGAGTTTGCGGTTTGCACCAATTGTCACGGGTATCACACGATTCTGCCGCCGGACGACCCGGAGTCGAAAGTGAATCGCGCTCACATCGTGGAGACCTGCCAGCAGTGCCATCCACGGGCGAATGACAACTTCGTGTCGTATCTGGTGCACCCGATTAAGCCCTCGGCGGAGGAACTACAATCTGCCGCAAGTCACAGCGACATTGAAATGAAGGCCGGCGGCGAGGAGAGCGGAGTGATTCGCACTCCCTATACGCGCAGCCAGGGTTGGAACAATTTCAATGCTCTGGTGACCAAGTTTATGACTGTGCTGCTGGTGGTGGTGATGAGTGTCGCCGGGGTGCACACGGTGCTCTGGTTCCAGCGCGGCATTCGCTGGCGCGTCAAGCCGAAGCACAAGTACTACCGCCGGATCGATCCGCTGCACCGTTTCCTGCACTTCCTGGTCAATGTCAGTTTCCTGACGCTGGCTTTTACCGGTCTGCCGCAATCCTATGCCCATACCGATCTGGCGAAGTGGTTGTTTACGCATATCATGTCGCTGCAGACCGCACAATTGCTGCACTATCTGGCGGCGGCGATCACCGGCTTCTACTTCCTCGTCCATCTGATCTTCCTTGTCAATCAGGTGCGCAAGATCGGCCTGCGCAAACTGCTGACCGGGCCTGACACCCTGATGTTCCGCTGGAAAGATGTTAAGGATGCCTGGAAGCATCTGCTGTGGTTCTTTGGCCGCAAAGAGAAGCCGGAGTTTGACCGCTGGACCTATTGGGAGAAGTTCGATTATTTCGCAGTCTTCTGGGGGGTGTTCGTGATCGGTCTTTCCGGCCTGCTGCGCTGGCAGGAAGAATTCTTCGGCAGTCTGCTCGGCGGCGGCATCATCAGCCTCGCGGACACGATTCACAAGGAAGAGGCGCTGCTCGCGACCGCGTTCATCTTCGTCATCCATTTCTTCAACACCCATCTGCGGGCCAGCAAGTTCCCGATGGATGTCTCGATCTACACCGGCAGCATCAGCGAAGAGGAATTCAAGGAGGAGCGGCCGATCGAGTATGAACGAGTCAGGTCTGCAGGCCAGCTTGAGAAACTGGAAGTCAAACCGCCGTCGATCCTGCGTACGATCATTGCCTATTTCTGGGGCACGATTGCACTCTCAGTGGGCTTCTTCCTGCTGGCGTTGATCATTATCGGACATCTGACCGCGCGCTAGACGCGTTCCCGATTCTCATCTTCGCTCGGCAATCTGCCTCTCCGGACAATTTCTCGTCATCCCCAGAAGAAATTTCTTGCGCTTCAAGAAAGAGGACAATACCTATATTACATTACATGGAGACCCACGAAGTCGACAAAAATAGACGCAGCTTTCTCAGTTGGCTGCTTGGCGGTGGCGCCTTGGCGCTGCTTGGCGCGATCTTCTATCCGGTGTTCAAGTATGTCGTGCCGCCGCCATCCGGGGAGGCCAATGTCACGCAACTCAAGCTGCCCTTCACGCTCTCCGAGTTGATTGCCACCGAAGGCCGCTTCAAGATCTTCAAGTTTGGCAAGAATACCGGAATTGCTTTGGTGACCGCTGCAGGTGAGGTGAAGGCCTTTTCAGCAACCTGCACGCATCTCGATTGTCTGGTCCAATATGTCCCCGAGCAAAGCGTCCTCTGGTGCGCCTGCCACAACGGTCGTTACGATCTGCAGGGTCGCAACATCTCCGGCCCGCCGCCCCGTCCTTTGGAGCAGTATGAGGTGCATCTCGATGAAGCGAGCGGTGAAATTCATGTAGCGGAGGCGCAGAACTCCTAAGCGAGTTCAAGCGTGGCAGCAGGCATGAAGAACAACATCTTCGGCTGGATCGATGAGCGACTGAAGGTCGGAGTACTGGTCGACTACATGTCGCACAAGGCAGTGCCCCAGCATCGCGCTTCGATCTGGTACTACTTCGGTGGCATTTCGCTCTTTCTTTTCCTGGTCCAGGTGGTCACCGGCATCCTGCTTCTGCTTCACTACCGCCCCGGCGCTGACTCAGCCTATGAATCGGTGCAGTTTATTATTTCCGAGGTCAGCTTCGGTTGGCTGATCAGAGCGATTCATTCCTGGTCGGCCAACCTGATGGTCTTTGCAGCCTTCATCCACATGTTTTCCGTGTTTTTCACCCACGCTTTCCGCAAGCCGCGTGAACTGACCTGGGTGTCAGGGGTAGCCTTGCTCGGGCTGGCGCTGGCCTTCGGCTTCTCCGGTTACCTGCTGCCCTGGAATGAATTGTCGTTTTTCGCCACCCGCGTTGGCACCGGAATGGCGGGAGCGATTCCCGGTGTCGGCAAATTCCTGATGACAGTCATGCGTGGCGGGGAAGAGGTCACCGGAGCGACCATCGGTCGCTTCTTTGGACTGCACGTTGCGGTGCTGCCGGGTCTGTTCACGGTGATCCTGGCGCTGCATCTTTTCTTCATCCAGCGGCAGGGAATGTCGGAACCGCTGGAATGGGAACAGATGCCGGCAGAGAAGAAGATGATGATGCCCTTCTTTCCCAATTTTCTTTATCGCGAGCTGCTGATCTGGCTGATCGTGCTGAATCTGTTGGCGGTGCTGGCGGTCTTCTTCCCCGACGGCATCGGGGTCGTGCACTGGCCGCTGGGCGCCAAGGCCGATCCTTTTGCACCACCGCCGGCGGTGATCAGACCGGAGTGGTATTTCATGTTCGCTTTCCAGGCTCTTAAATTCCTGCCGGCGCATGTGCTCTTCCTCGAGGGCGAATTGGTCGGCATCATCGTCATGTCGCTGGGTGGCTTGGCCTGGCTGCTGGCGCCCTGGCTGACGCGCGCCTATGAGTTGAAAAGGAAACCATCGATGTTGATGACTTTCGGCAGGATTGTGGTGCTGTTTATCCTGGTGATGACACTACTCGGTTACTTATTGGAGTGATGCTGGTGCTAAAGAATCTATCCGGCAGATTGGTCCTGGTGTTTCTGGTGATCGCGCTGATGCCTGCTTCGGCACGGTTGCTGGCCGAGTCTTGTCTCGAGTGCCATAGCGAGTGGGAAGAGGGTGACGATGCACCATCGGCAACCTTCCATCTTGACGTTCACTCGCAGGCCGATCTGGGCTGCTCTGACTGCCATGGCGGCAATCCGGAGCTCGAGGATATGGATGAAGTGCGAGCCAGCAAAGGTTATCGCGGCGTACCGAAACCTGCCGACATCCCGCAATTCTGTGCGCACTGCCACTCCGATCCTGCTTATATGGTGAAACACAACCCGGGATTGGCTACCGACCAACTCGATAAGTATAAAACTTCCGTTCATGGCAAGAGACTGTTGGAGGAGAAGGACACCAAGGTTGCTACCTGTGTCTCCTGTCATACCGCGCATCGGATCGAGAAAGCCGACTCACCGACCTCGAGCGTCTATGCCCAGAATATTCCGCAGACTTGCGCTCACTGCCACGCCGATAGCGACCACATGGCCGGCTATGGGATTCCAACCGACCAATATGAGAAATATGTCCGCTCAGTACACGGTATCGCGCTGCTTGAGCGGCATGACAATGCCGCGCCGGCCTGCAACGACTGTCATGGCAATCATGCCGCGACGCCGCCCGGAGTGACTTCGCTGTCCGCAGTCTGTGGCACCTGCCATGCTCTGGTCGCCGAGAACTTTGCCAGTTCACCGCACCAGGAAGCTTTTGCCGACGCTGACATCCCCCAGTGTGAAGTCTGCCACTCCAACCACCTCATTGTTGAGCCGCAGATTTCCTGGGTCGGCACCGGCGATTCGGCGCTCTGTGTCGAGTGTCACTCGGAGGATGACGGTACGCAGGGCTATGCCACGGCGGAGCGAATTAGTGGGCTTCTGGTCGGCATGCGTGAATCTTACACTGAGGCGGAAGCGAGTATCGCCCAGGCCGAGCAGAAGGGCATGATGGTGGTCGATGAACAGTTGGCGCTGCGCGATGTCAAGCAGTCGATGATCCGCGCCGCGACCGCGCTGCATACTTTCAACGCGGACAAGGTGGCAGAGATTATCAATCCGGGGCTGACGGCTGCTGCGCAAATCGATTCTTCCGGGATTGCCAAAGTTGACGAATACTACTTCCGGCGCAAGGGGCTCGGAATCGCCTCGCTTCTGATAACCATTCTGGCGATTGCGCTATTCATCAAGATCCGCCGCCTCGAACGCCGCTAGCGCTCACAGCGCGAAAACCATTTGATTTTTTCATCGCAGAGCTTACCTTAGGCGACAAGATGAATCGCTTTAGACCGCATTCCGGCGGAGGCCGTTAGGTGAAGTTCCCCAAACTCAGATTTCCGAAACTGGCACAGAACAAACTGTCCGCTTTCGGGGCGATGTCCTCGCTGATTCTTTTCGTCGCTACCGTGCTGATGTTTTTGGCCGGGCTGCTGCAGAAAGATGCAAATCCCTATTTTGGTATTTTCAATTACGTAATCCTGCCTCTTTGTCTGCTTTTCACTTTGTTGCTGATTCCAATCGGTATGTTCCGGCAATGGCGGCGTTGGAAGCGTGGGGAAGAACCGGTTGCCGTTAAATGGCCGATCGTCGATCTCAACCGCTCAAGTCATCGCAACGCGATGATCGTCTTCATCGTCGGTTCGATTCTCTTCCTCATGTTGAGCGCTTTCGGGACCTACCAGGCTTATCACTTCAGTGAATCAGTAGAATTCTGCGGCACCACCTGCCACACCGTGATGCATCCCCAATACACCGCCTATCAGAACTCGCCGCACGCGCGAGTGCCTTGCACGGCTTGCCACGTTGGGGAAGGCGCAGATTGGTACGCCAAGTCGAAACTGTCGGGCGCTTATCAGGTTTATGCGGTGCTGGCCGATGTTTATCCGCGACCGATTCCGACACCGATTAAGAATCTCCGGCCGGCCCAGGAGACCTGTGAGCAGTGTCACTGGCCGGAGAAAACCTATGGTGCGCAGCAGCGGCAGTTCAACCACTTCAAGTACGATAAAGAGAACACGCTCTGGAAAGTCGACATGCTGGTCAAAACCGGCGGCGGCGATCCACTCAAAGATAATACCTCCGGGATCCACTGGCACATGAACATCGGTGTGGAGATCGAGTACATTGCGCGCGATGAACGCCGTCAGGACATTCCCTGGGTCAAGGTTACCGATAAGCGCACCGGCCGGGTGACGGTCTACCAGAACACCGACGAACCGTTAGAGGATACAGTGATCGCCACAGCCGAACGGCGTCGCATGGACTGTCTCGATTGTCACAATCGCCCCAGTCATGTCTACTATTCGCCCGACTTCTCGATTGATCGCGCGATGTCGGCACACCGCATCGACCGAACGCTGCCGGAGATCAAACGGGTGGCGGTAGAGTCCATGGCCGCGGAATATGCGGACACGGTTGAGGCGTTGCGGGCAATCGCCAACTCGGTAACTGAGTATTACAACGGGCTGGGTGA
>JBDRQZ010000417.1:0-6240 GCA_043826025.1 bacterium
GAACAGGTTTTCGCGGAAGAGAAAGTGCCGCACGATCTTGTCTATTTGCCTTTGATCGAGTCTGGTTTTAAGACCAGCGCTTACTCCTGGGCACATGCCGTTGGGCCATGGCAGTTTATCAGCAGCACCGGGCGGCTCTACGGGCTGCATCGTGACTGGTGGTTCGATGATCGGCGCGATTTTGAGAAATCGACGCGGGCTGCCGCTCGACATCTGCGCGATCTCTACAACCAATTCGATGACTGGTATTTGGCGCTGGCGGCCTATAACGCCGGTGCCGGCCGGGTTAGTGGCGCTATCAAGTCGCTCAAGACCAAGGATTACTGGAAGCTCGATAAGAAGCTGAAACGTGAGACCCGCGACTATGTGCCGCTCTATCTGGCGGCGATGATTATCGCCAAGAATCCGGAAAAATATGGCTTCACCGACGAGAAGGAAGCGCCGCTGGAGTATGTCGAAGTCACAATCGACAAGTGTCTCGATCTGCGCGATGTCGCGCGGGAATTGGGCTCGACCTATGACTACCTCAAGGCGCTGAATCCATCGCTGTTGCGCAAGTTTACACCACCCAGCAAAAATCGTTGGACGCTGCGAATTCCGCAGAATGCCGAAGAGGATTTCTGGGCTGCCTACGAGAAGCTGCAGTCGCCCCAAAACTCGACCTGGGTGCGACATAAGGTTGAGCGAGGCGAGACTCTTTCCTCAATCGCCAAGGATTATCGGACCAGCGTCAACGCCCTCAGAGACGCAAACAATCTCAAATCGAGCCGGATCATCGCCGGCCGGACGATTTTGGTGCCGGTGCCCGACGATGGCAGCTATGGCTCCAGCAGTGGCCGAACCTACGCTGCGGATGGCAACACCTACAAGGTACGACGGGGCGATACTCTTTGGGATATCGCCAAGGGTCTCGGCACTACCGTAACCGCACTGCGCTCGCTGAACGGTCTCTCCAGCAAATCGAAGATCTATGCCGGACAGGTGCTGAGGGTCAGCGGCAGCAGTAGCAGCAGCGGCAGTTCCAGTGAGACATTTGTTGCGACGACCAGCTACCGGGTGAAGAAGGGCGACACGCTCGGGAAAATCGCCAAGCGTTTCGGCACCAGTATCGCCGCCTTGCAGAATCAGAACAATCTCCGTAACGCCAGCAATATCAGAGTAGGCCAGTTGCTCGAGGTGCCGGGTTCCGGCAGCAGCACTTCCTCCTCTGGTTCCGGCAAATTGGTAGTCTACGTGGTCAAGGCGGGCGATACGCTCTGGGATATCGCCAAGGCCTTCAGTTGCTCGGTGCGGGATATCATGTCGCTGAACAACCTGCGTTCGCACGAGATCAGGGTCGGCGATAAGCTGCGGATCAGCAAAGGTTGATGGCTCAGGAATAATATGGCTCAGACTCGCGACATTGTCATCGGCGTAATCATCGGCGCCTTCTTCCTGATCTTCTTCTTCATCACTGCGCTGGTACTGCTCTCTGGCGGTGTCAGCGATGGATTCAACTTCAGTGGCCTTGGCGACAAAGTCGCCGTGGTACGCGTTGAGGGCGAGATTCTCGGTTCCCGCGAAATCTGTCGCCAGCTCGATCGCTGGGCAGACGATGACAATGTCAGAGCTATCGTCCTCCACATCAATTCCCCCGGCGGCGTTGTCGCCCCGGCTCAGGAAATCTATGAGAAAGTGCTGGCGGTCAAGGAAGAGACCGACAAGCCGATTGTCGCCTCAATGGCCTCGGTTTGCGCCTCCGGCGGCTACTACATCGCCTGCGCCGCCGACCGGGTGGTTGCCAACCCCGGCACCCTGACCGGGTCGATCGGCGTGATCCTCAGTTGGCCGGTTTATGGTGAACTGATGGACAAAATCGGAATCCAGATGGAGACGATCAAGTCGGGCGAGGTGAAAGATATCGGGTCGCCCTATCGCGATGCCTCCGATACCGATCGTGAGATTATGCAGGCGCTGGTTGACGATGCGTACCAGCAGTTTGTCGAAGTTGTCGTCGAGCAGCGCGGTCTCTCGATGCCGGAGGTGATCCAGATCGCTGATGGCTCGGTGTTTACCGGGCGGCAGGCGCGCGACCTGGGCCTGGTCGACACTCTTGGAACCTATGAAGATGCGCTTGATTTTGCCGCCGAACTGGCCGGAATGGATAAAGACCCGGAGACGGTTATCGAAGTGCCGCGTCGCGGTACCAGTTTCTGGGATTTGCTGGGCGGGCTGTTCGGTATCGATCTTGCAAAGATTGCCGCCAGCCGGGACGCTGCGGTTTATCCACAACTGAGTTATCTTTTGCGGTGAGTGAACAGGGAATGAATAGAAGAGTTGAATACAGTAATACCCCAATATCGAGTGAGGGAGGGTATGGCGCATGACTAAGGCTGATCTGGTTGAACGAGTGGCGGAAAAGACGGGATTGACCCGGACCGATGTCGCTGTGGTGGTTGACTCCTTTTTGGACACGATTCGCAAGTCGATGGAGGAGGGCCACAACATAGAGATTCGCGGATTCGGGACCTTTAAGATCAAGCTGAGAAAGGCGCGCAAAGCCCGTAATCCGCGTACCGGTGAGGAAGTCCCGGTTCCGGACCGCAAAGTGCCGGTTTTCAAGCCGTCTAACGAATTCAAGGACATGATTACCAAGCTGCCTCTGGCCGAGATGTAGCAGGACGGCGACAACGTTTTTTTCGCTTGCGCAGGATGTTCGTGAGCGTATATTAACGGTCTTGGTTTTGACAAGCTCACGGAGGTTTAATGCCGAGCGGCAAAAAGCGTAAACGTCAGAAAATTAAAACGCATAAGCGTAAAAAGAGAAGAAGACGCGACCGTCACAAAAAGAAAATCTAGCGATTAGGCTTAGATAGGCCGCCCCATTCGGGGCGGCCCTTTTCTTTGTATGATCGGCGGCCAAAGAGGTACTGGCATCAGAGCTTGCTCTGGCGTATATTGGTCACGTATGAGAGTTCTGCTGCTTCTGGTTCTGCTCCCCGCCTGTCTGTTCGCCGGCGCGCCCCAGGCGGCGCTGGACAACGGCACTATCCGTTTCTACGTCGCCAATAACGGCTCTTTCGCCCACAATCCGGCAGATGCTCTGGCTGGCGGCGCGGGACTCTTCTACCCGGCCGATTATTCTATCGACCTGATGGGCGGCGCCGGAATCTGGGTGGCGGGCAAGGTCGATGGCGACTGGCACGTGTCGATTGCCGGGGGCGGCAGCGAATTTGTTCCCGGTCCGGCGTACACTTACGATTCGCTCGCTGCCGAATTTCCGGTCTTCCATATCAGCCGGCTGACAGATCAGGACTTAACCGACGATTATCGCCAATGGCCCTCCCAGCTTGGAGCTCCGACCGATGCTTTCGGCAGACCCTTGTTGCCGGGGGCGGAAGCAGCGTTCACTATCTTTGCCGATACCGATTCGCTGGCGCATCGGTTTGCAATCAGCAACTCGCCGCCTCTGGGAATCGAAGGACGTTTGTTTTCCTACGTTTTCGACAACGTTTGTCAGGTCCGGGACACGCTGCTGGCGCAGGTCGCAATCCTCGAATACCGCATTACGAACATTTCTGAAAAGCCGATCGACTCCTGCATTCTCACGCTCTATGCCGATCCCGATATCGGCTACAGTAATGACGACCTGATCTGCTCCGACAGCCTCGACCGCGGGATGTTTGCCTATCAATCAGGTGGCTATGACATCTTTTTCGGCTACAACCCACCAGTGGCCGGTTTAACCATGCTGTCAGGCGACCTGAGTTCGACCAATTTCTACCATTCTCGCTCGGCGTACGACACACTGCCGCAGACGGTCAGCCTTATGTTGGGTGACGATCTGGAAGGAAACCTCTACACTGACCCTACTACCGGAGCGACTACGCACTACCCCTATGGCGGCTATCCGGAGTCCGACAGCGGCTGGCTGCTTAGTGAGGGGAATGACTATCGTTTGATGCTCAATCTGCGGCCCCAATATCTGGCTCCCGGGGAGACGATCTCGCTCAAAGCGGCAGTGATTGTAGCCCGGGGCAGTAGTGTTGCGGAGAGCATTATCGGTTGGCGACAGGCAGCGGCGCTCTTACAGGAGTTGGAGAGCGATCCGCCGCGACCGGAGTTGGCATCGACCATATTTCCCGCATTCAACATTTGGTCTTCGCCTCTACGATCACATGACTGGGGCGGGCGCTACCTGGGAGGCGGGCTTGATTTGGCTGCGCGCTACTTCGGTTTTCCCGAATTCATCTCGACAGCGATGGCATTCAGACTTAGCTTTGGAACAGAGCACTCCCAGGCGGCATGTCGTTTCATTCTCGATGATACTGGGTGGCGCTGTGTCGAGCGAGTTGAACTGCCGCTTTCCCATACAGATTTGTCGCATGACTTCAGTTTTGAGTTGGGTTGGCTCGATGAGGACAAGGACGGGACTTGGACAGGCGGATCGGGATTGCTTGAGCCGCTGTTGCTCTACGAGAAACGGCTCTCAGGCTCGTCGGCTAACGAATTCCAAGTCCAAGATGCCACGCTCGTACTCCATCTTGCGGAGACGCCGGCGACCGTCGATGGCGTCGAAATGATTCTGTCCCCTATTAGCTTCAGTTCTGAGTTCACTGCAGTAACCGATTCATTAATCTTCGGGCCAGTCGGCTTTGGCAACACTGCAGAAAACACATTGCAGATATCTAATCGAACCGCCTTCTCACAGCAAGTCACTGTCGTGGCAGAGGATGCAGAGGGTCTCTCAATCCACCCAAGCTCATTTGAGCTTGGCGCCGGCGAAAGTGGCTTGGTCTTTTTGCAGTATTATGCCACGCAGAGCGCAGGTCTCAATGCGCGACTTATCATCAATAGTCTTGGCTATACACTGATCTCCGATACTCTGGGAGTGAGCAGTTGGACGATTGCGCCAGCCTATGCAGGTGATTTGAACCGGAGCGGTGAAATCGACCTCAGCGATATTGTGCTGCTCGTGCGCTCTCTTTACGCCGACTCAAATACGCCGCCGGCGCTGGAAAACTGCGACAGCGATTGCGACACTGATTTCGATCTCGTCGATCTGGTGCGTTTCATCAACCACTTCTTCTATGGCGCAGAATTGACTTGCCGATGAGCTGAGGGGGCGCGATTTTGGCGAGGTGCGAACCTCGCTGCTTGTCATAGCTCTGTCCCTGCTTCATGTCTCCCCGTCACTCTCCGCGGACAGCACTACAACGATTCTCGAACCGACCGGGAAATCGCATCTCCAGCGCAATTTTATAATCGGGAACCTGGTAGGCGGCACTGCGGCATACTTCTACTTCACCGATGTCTGGGGCAAGCCGACCGGCAAGTTTCATTTCAAGGATGACACCCACGACAACCTGGCCCTGACTGATGAGGTCAGCCACATGTTTGCCTCTTATCAGATCGCCGAAGGCAGCCGCTGGCTCTTTAGATTGCTGGGCATGCCGCAGGACAAAATCGAGAAATATGCGCTGCTCGAAGCGGTCCTGATCACGACTTTCATCGAATTCCCGCTCGATGCCTTCAACCCGGGGCAGGGAGTCGGTGTCAGCGATTTGCTGTTCAACAGCGCCGGAGTAGGGCTCTCGTACCTCCGGCATCATGGGGCTGCCCAATTCGACATGAAGTTCTCGCTGAAACGCTCACCGCTCGAGTTTGAGAACAAATTCCTGGCCTCTGATGCCGCCGAATTCGACAATTTCATCTGGTGGGGAGTCTGGAAGCCGCGCCATCTCTGGTTCGGCTTCGGGTATAGCACTAATCACTACCGCGCCGACGGTCTCGTCGAAAAAGAGTTCTACCTGGGCGCCGGCACGACCCTGCACGATCTCCTAAACATCGTCAGCCCCAGGGCCGCCAAACGGCTCAAGGCGCTCGACACCTTCTTCCTCAACCTGCACGTGGAATTGTAAGAACGCTTCTCAGGAGAGAGCGAAAAGCTGCGCCAGCACCAGCAGGAGAATCACGATTGCGGTGCCGATCAGGATCATTTTGACAACCCGCCAGAGCAGCCAGGACACCGTGATGATGGCGAACGAGGCAATAAAGGGATGCTCCGAGTTGACTACAAGAGTTAC
This sequence comes from bacterium, assembly GCA_043826025.1. GTDB lineage: Bacteria > Zixibacteria > MSB-5A5 > CAIYYT01 > CAIYYT01 > JBDRQZ01. The sequence continues at coordinate 6,066 of JBDRQZ010000417.1, forward strand.
CACTCCGATGATGGTGGCCAGCACGCTTTTCAGCACCAATGCAAGTGCGGAGCCATCAATCGGCGCACCACTTTCTGCACCGTTGAACAACCCAACCAGGATGTCTTGAAGTTCTGCCATCTCTATCCGCGCTTTTTAAAGCCTGAATCCGCCCTGATGTAATGCAAGAGTGGTG
>JBDRQZ010000418.1:0-2906 GCA_043826025.1 bacterium
AATCGCGCGGTTCGGTTCCTGCCGGGTAAAACGGACCCACCCAGTCCTCCGAGGAGAAGGAAGAGGTGCCGAAACGCACCACGTTCGAGTCACTCTTGCGGCTGGTTGCTGTCATAGCTAAATCCCGTCCTGAGTATACGAATCCATCTGATTCCGGTGAAGAATTTCCGGGAAAATCGTGTCCTCCATACGGCGGGATTGGGCGAAAGTTTCCTCATTGTGGAGTAACCTTGCGGGTGACTTCGCGTACCCACAAGTGGTCAGTCGCTGAGAGACAGTCACCTGACAAGTGATAGGATACAGGGTAAAGCAAATATGTTTCACCAACATTATGCAGGAGGAGATGATGGTCGGTCATAACCGTGTCACCGGATCCCTGCTCGCACTTCTGCTGCTATGTGGCACTGCTTCGCTGCTCGCGCAACCAGACTCGACTGAGGACCTGGAACATCGCACGTTAACCGCGACGCGTATCAATCCGCACGCGCCGGCGATCGACGGGGACTTGAGCGATCCGGTCTGGCAAAGCGAGAAGCTACACTTGGCGACGCGCTTCATTCAGATGGAGCCTGACGAAGGCAAGCCATCCGCAGAGTCGACCTGGGTGGCGGTAATCTATGATGATGAAGCGGTCTATGTCGCTTTCTGGAATTTCGATTCGCAGCCGGATCAGGTCAAGCAACAATTGGTCAGGCGGGATCGCTGGTCGGAGTCGGACCAGGTCACCGTGATGCTCGATCCCTACCATGATCATCAGAGCGGCTTTCGCTTTCATCTGAATGCTTCGAATGTGCAGCGCGATGCGCGGATGTTCAATGATGCCGATGCCGACGAGTCCTGGGACGGCGTCTGGAGCAGCGCGGTGATGATGCAGCCCTGGGGCTGGAGCGCGGAAATGAAGATCCCCTACCATTGCCTGCGTTTCGCCGCCGCTGAGGAGCAGACCTGGGGATTCAATCTGGCGCGCTACATTTCGCGCCTGCAAGAGAACTCCTGGTGGAATTTCTCGCCTTCGACCGAGGGCGGCTATGTTTCACAGTTCGGCGACCTGAACGGGCTCCGCGGCATCACACCGGCGCGTCACCTTGAGGTTCTGCCCTATAGTGTGACCAAGCTGGAGACCGAGGCGAAACACGCGGGCAATCCCGACGGCCGCGATTTTCTCGCCGACCTGGGTTTCGATCTCAAGTATGGCTTGTCGAGCAATATGACACTCGATGCCACGATCAATCCCGATTTTGGGCAGGTCGAACTCGATTCGCCGGAACTCAATCTCTCAGCGTTTGAGACCATGTTTGGTGAGCGGCGGCCCTTCTTTCTCGAAGGTTCCGACCTGTTCAGCACCCCGTTTGCGCTCTTCTACTCGCGCCGGATCGGCCGTTCGCCCTCGATTTGGCCTGACAACGTCGATTATTATGAGAACCGCCCTACCGCAACGACAATCCTGGGAGCCACCAAAATTACCGGTAAAGTGGGTAACGGCACCGCAATCGGCGTGCTGACCGCGGCAACCAAACGTGAAGAGGCGGATTTCGTCGATGTCAGCGGACTCAAGCAGACCGGTGTGGTTGAGCCCGAGGCCAGCTACAACGTCTTCCGGGTCAAGCAGGACCTGGTCAATGCTTCCTCGATTGGCTTTCTCGGCACTGTCGCTGCGCAAGACGGCTACCACTCGGCGATGACCGGTGGGGTTGACTGGACCCTCAATAGCGCCAACTCAGTCTGGGGCGCATCGGGGCAAATAGTGGGCAGCAGCACCAGCTTTGATAAGACCGGCTTCGGCATGACTGCCAATATGGGCAAGCGTGCGGGCAAGAATTGGCGCGGCTCAGTTGGCTGGACCATCAAAGACCCCCATCTCGATATCAATGACCTGGGCTATACCTCGCGTAACGACTTCCGCCAGACCTCGGGCTGGGTGCAGTATCGCACTGCCGAGCAGCATGGCTTGTTCCGCCGCACCTATCACAATTTCAACGGCTACATCGCCTTCAACTATAATGGCGACAACATCGTGCGCGGCTGGAACTACAACAACTGGTTTGACCTTACCAATGGCTGGGAGTTTGGTGGCGGCATCGACTTCAGTTACGACAAGTATGATGACTATGAGACCCGCGGAAACGGGCTCTGGAAGCAGCCGTTCTCCTGGTCCTGGTGGTGGAGTATCGAGAGTGACCAACGCAAAATGGTTTCTCTCACGCTCAACCCCGGCTCGGGCAAGAACCGCGACGGCACCTGGTGGGCTCACTATACCGGAGTTTCGGTGCGGCCGCGCACGAATATGGAGTTTGAGGCCGGCGTGAACGTGCTGCGCTACTTCAACAACACCCGCTGGGTGGACAGTCTCGTCGATCCAGGTTCTGGACAGGAAGTGCCGATTTTTGCCGACCTCGACCAGGATATGATAACCGGTCGTCTGACGGCCAGTATTACGCTGCGAACCAATCTTTCCTGGCAGATCTCCGGGTCACTGTTGATGTCGGGGCTCGACTATCGCGATTACCGTCGTTATCTGGGCGGCGATGACTATGGTGAGTTGGATGACATCGCACTGGATGGCGAGTATGATTTCAACTATGTCGCCGTCAATTCGACAATGATCCTGCGCTGGGAGTATCTGCCCGGTAGCACGCTCTATTTTGTCTGGACACGGGCGCAGCAGGATTCCGGTGATTACAACAATCTCGATGTCTCGCGCGATCTGGAGACGGCGTTCTCATCCGATGCGGAGAATATCTGGCTGATCAAGGCCAGCTATTGGTGGAATATTTAGCAAATCCCTCTTGGACCCTCCTTTTACCGTGACCGGCCCCCGGTGTCGTGAGATACCGGGGGCTGTCTCTATGAGACCTCAGCTTGAAGCAATCACACCTCGTGGCTCAGCCAGCGGCCACGGCGGTAGT
>JBDRQZ010000419.1:0-6947 GCA_043826025.1 bacterium
CCTTTAACTCCGGCGCCCGCGACCGCTCCGCTTACGATGAGACCCGGAACCTGGGTTACATGTGGAACAACAATGGCGGTGACTATCGCGGTACGGCGGTGCTCAGCGACCAGGGCATGACCGGCTTCTATGGCATCGACAATAACATTCATGTTTATAGCGGCGTGAGTGAGGCGACCAAATACATGTTCCTGTCATCCGGCTTACTTGACACGACCGGCACGGAGGACTTTGACCGCTCCTACTGCATTTCGACCGGCCCCTACACTCTTGCTCCGGGAGAATCAGAGATTGCCGCATTTGCGGTGCTGGCGGCGTCATCCCTGGAGCAGTTGAATGGGGCGGCCGAACACGCGCGCGACTTCTATCGGGCCGCGACACCGGTTTATGAAGATGGTGCACTCACCTTGCCGACTTCCTATCGGCTGGAACAGAACTTCCCCAATCCCTTCAACCCGGAGACCAATATCAGCTTCACGCTGCCGAAATCGGGCCGGGTCAACCTGGAGGTTTTCAACCTGCTGGGTCAGCGGGTGGCAACGCTGCTCGATCAGGAGCTGCCGGCGGGGAATCATCAGGCCCGCTGGGCCGGTATCGATGATCGCGGTCAGGCTGTCGCCAGCGGTCTCTATCTCTATCGTCTGCAAGCTGAGGATTTCTCCGCTGTGCGCAAAATGCTGCTGCTGAAATAATCACAGGGTCTGCACTCAGGCGTTTCCCTCACAATCTGTCAATTCTGACTTGCCCATTGGCTACAAAGATGTAACCTATGGGGCATGAGTCACGGTCTTCGGGTTACGTATCTGATCCTGCTCACTTTTCTGGTCTGGCAGCTTGCCGGTTGCAGCGATCTGAAGCAGGAGTATAGCCGCAAGGAATTGCTGGCGGAGATCGCTCGCGCCGAGGATCAGCGCTATGTCGACACCCTGCAAACCGCAGTTTGGGCAACTGATGCTGACACACTGGTGCGGCAGCGGGTCGCCTACATGATCGGTATTGTCGGCGACCATTCTTATCGCACGGCGCTACGGGCGCTGCTCGCCGACACCTGCGCGACAGTGGTGACCGAGGCGATTTTCGCCGCCGGACAGGTTGGTGATTCGACGCTGGTTTTCGACCTCCTGCCTCATCTCGACGGCGCCGACTCGCTGCAGCGTTCGCGCACGATTGTGGCGCTCTCCAAACTGGATTGCTTTGATGCCAGCCAGGCTCTGAGCCGGATCATTCTGGACAGCACCGAGGCAGTGTGGGCAAGGGCCACAGCGGCGGAGGCCGCGTTCCGGCTCACCGATCAGCTTTCTTTGAGCGCGCTTGTGGAGCAGGGGCGGATTGAGAATGATCTGATTCGGGAAAAGATCTACTACTCGCTTCTGCGGCGCGCGGACGAGAGCATGCAACGACTATTCCGGATTGGGATGCGCGACACGCTCGAGACGATCCAGACATTCTCTGTCATCGGTGCCGGAAGGACCAACGATACCAGCTCGGTGGAGCGGATCGGAAGTCTTCTGGACAAACAGAACTGGCGGCTCAAGTATCACGCGGTCAGCGCCGTCGGCCGGCTGCAACTCAAGCCGTTGATCAAAGCGGTCAGCAATCTGCTGGATGAATCGGAAAATGTCTATGTGCGGCAGGCGGCGATCCGCACGCTCGGGCTGCTGGCGACTAAGAGTCTGGAGAGGCGAGTCGCGGCATTCCTGGGCGATGCCGATCTCAATCTGCGATTGGAGGCGCTGCTGGCGTTGACCCGAATTCGTGGCGCAGCGGCGTTACCATTGATTGACAGTCTTCGCGAAAACTCTGACGAGCGGGTGCGCGCTGCCTGCGCGGAGGCCTATGCAATCGTCGGCGGCGATACGGCAGTGGCGCGGATTGTGGAGTTGAGTTCCGATCCGGCAGTTCGTGTACGAGTGGCGGCGCTAGAGCAGATTTTTCAGCTTGAAGACAAGACCCTGATTCATAAGGCAGCAAAGCAGGCGCTGCGCGACAGCGATAAGGTGCCGGTGATCCTTGCTTGCGATCAAATCGGCCAGCGACGCTACCTCGAACTGGTTCCGGCACTGTGTGAGCAGTTCGAGCGTGAAGGCGACCATAATGTGGCGGAAATTCAGGATGCGGTGCTTGAAGCGCTCACCACGCTGGCCGATTCGCTTCAGGTCACAGATCAGCTTGACAACCTGGTAGCTACCGCCTTGCAGAATCGCTATTACCCGATTCGCCGCGATGCCTCGAAACTGGCGGAGATGCTGGGACTACCGAGCGAGTTTCGGCCGCCGCACTTCGACTCGAATGTCAAGCCTGCCAACTATGATGATTACTATCACCGTTTCGAGGCCAATCCAATCGCCCTGCTGCAGACCACTCGGGGTGACATCAGGATTGAATTGCTCTATGACGCCGCTCCCAAGACGGTGATCAACTTTGTGGAGTTGGCAGAGAAGGGTTTCTACGATAACCGTGTCTGGCATCGGGTGATCCCCGACTTTGTGATTCAGGATGGCTGTCCGCGAGGCGATGGCTGGGGCGATCCCGGTTATGAGATTCGTTGCGAATACAATGCGCTGCACTATGAGAAGGGCTCGGTCGGGATGGCGACCTCGGGCAAAGACACCGGCGGCAGTCAGTTTTTCATTTGCCAGTCGGAGCAACCTCACCTGGATGGACGCTACACATTGTTCGGCAGGGTGGTCGATGGTTTCCGGGAAGTGACACTGACGGAACTCGGCGATTCGATTTTCAGTGTCAGGATCATCTATCCCGATTGAGCGGCAGTTCGGCAAAAGCGATTGCGCAAATTGGATCGTCGACGTATCACTGACAAATGTGAGGTTTGGGAGATAATTCCATGGATATTGAAGTTGTAAAGATCGAGATGCCCGCCGACTGCAACGTGATTTTGGGGATGAGTCATTTCATCAAGACCGTTGAGGATGTCTATGAAGTGATGATTAATTCGGTCCCGGGGGTAAAATTCGGGGTCGCGTTTTGTGAGGCGTCGCAGGATCGCCTGGTGCGGCACACCGGCAATGACGCGGAGCTGATCAAAGCGGCAGCCGCGAACATCTTCAAGATCGGCGCCGGCCATTCATTCATGATTTTCATGCGTGAGGCTTTTCCGATCAATGTGTTGCCGGCTCTCAAGAATGTCGTTGAGGTCGTGCGAATCTTCTGCGCCACGGCCAACCCGCTGGATGTCCTGGTGGCGCGGACCGAGCAAGGCGGCGGTATTGTCGGCGTCATCGACGGCGAAAGCCCGCTGGGGATCGAGTCGGAGCAGGATCAGCAGGTCCGCCATGAGTTCCTGCGCAAGATCGGTTACAAGCAATAAGTCGGTTAGAGGTTTCAGCGACAACACTGCATCATGATCGACTACGACAATGGCATCGGCATTATCGGGCTGACGGCGCGGCTGGACGCATCACGCGGCTGCGAGCTGGGTTTTGTCTCGCATGCGCACAGTGACCATGCCAAACGCCACAAGAAGATAATCGCGACTCCCGAAACCGCGCTGCTCTATGGCAGCCGCTATCGCAATGTGCCGGCGCGGGTATTGCCCTACAATCGCCCCGCCAAGATCGATGATGTCACGGTCGAGTTGCTGCCCTCCGGGCACATGCTCGGCGCTGCACAGATTATGGTGCGTGCCGATGGCCAGCGTATCATCTACACCGGCGATTTCAAAGTCTATCCTAACCTGACCTGCACGCCCCTCGAAACCCGCCGTTGCGATGTGCTGATCATGGAGTCGACTTATGGCGACCCGCAGTACGTCTTCCCGCCCCAGGCGGAGGTTTACGCGCGGGTGGTGATGTTCATTCAGCGCTGTCGCGATGAGCGCCAGTTGCCGGTGTTGGTGGGCTATGCGATGGGCAAGGCGCAGGAGGCGGTCAAGCTGGCGCAAAGTCAGGGTTTTGAAGTCGCGGTCGACAGCGCGGTCGGCAGGATCTGCGAGCTCTACCGCTCGGCCGGGGTTCCGCTGGGGTCGACCCCGAATTGGCGCACCGTCAATCTGCAGGAGCAGGTGCTGGTGGTGACACCGCAGACTCTGCGCAAAGAGGAATATCAACGGCTGCCGCGCAAGCGCTCGGTTTTTCTCAGCGGCTGGGCGCAGGGGCAGGGGACGCGCCGTTTTAGCGCCGCCGATTATTCGCTGCCACTCTCGGATCACGCCGATTTCTCGCAACTGCTGGGCTATGTCGAGAGGTGCCAGCCCCGCAAAATCTTCACGCTGCATGGTTCACCCAGGTTTGCACAACTGCTGCGTGACCGGGGCTGGGACGCCGAATTTCTCGGCAAAGGTGAAACTGCGCTGGTTGTCAGCCGGGCAAGACCTGCCGGCCGCAAGCCGGTGCCACAGGGCCAGAATTACGAATTGTTCTGATCTCGATTGCTCCGGCTTCGCTTGACTCTTAACACCCACACACGTAAGTTTAGTTGAGGGGTCGCTGGTGCGGCCGTCACGTTTGGAAGGAGACTGAGCATCCGTCTGACTGAAGAAAATATCGCGATTGTGACACTGCGGGAGCATGCCGGCATCGGTCCCAAGAGCCTGCAGCAGTTGTTGATCTCGTTTGGCGCGCCGCAGGATTGTTGGAAGAGCGATGAGGGCGAGATTGCGGAGTTGCCTCGTTTTGGCGCCAGGAAGGAAGAGCAGATTCATGCCGCCAGGCCGTTGTTGCCGTTGGTGGTGGAGCGGCTCGAGGACTATGAGCGTCGCGGCATCGACCTGGTGACAGTGCTCGATCCCGACTATCCAGATCTGCTGCGCGAGATTGATGCACCGCCGCCCTATTTCTATTATAGTGGCGATTTAGAGATTTTGCGTCTTAACACGGTGGCGATCGTCGGTTCGCATGAGGCCTCCGCGGAGGGTATCGCCGAAGCGGTCCGACTCGGCAAGAAAATTGCCGCCACCGGCGCGGTAGTGGTCTCCGGGTTGGCGCGCGGCATCGATGGCGGCGCGCATGTCGGGGCGATTCAGGATGAGGGCAGGACGGTTGCAGTGCTGGGGAGTGGTCTGGATGAGATTTATCCACCCGAGCATGCCGAACTGGCGGAACAGATCAAGGCGCATGGGCTGCTGCTCAGCGAGTATCGGCCGGAAACCAAAGTCGCAGCATCGCGGTTGATCGCCCGCAACCGGGTCATTGTCGGGCTGGCGCGTTCGGTGATTGTGGTTGAGGTTACCGAAGGCAGCGGCGGCACCGTGGCGGCGATCTCGGAGACCCAGAAACAGGGCAAGTTGCTGTTCAGTTGTTTCGATATCAATCGCAAAGGCGCGGCGACCAACGAACTTGGCGCTGTGCAGTTGCGCGCGGCAGATGATTGGAAGATGGTGTTGAGATACATGGTCTGAACTTCAGGGAGACCGGCCATGAGTGATGAACATGACAAAGTGAAGCAGTTGCGGGACTTGGTGGACGCCACCGCCGACCGCCTGGTCAGCGGCGGTCTGAGCGTCCAGGAAGCGGAGGAGCTTGTCAAGCAGACCCGGCTGCAGGCGGAGCTGTTAATACCGACCGAGATGGATAAGTATGAGCTTATCTATGAGGCGCGCTTTCGTCGCCTGATCGAACAGTTTGTCGAACAGTCGAATGTCAGCGGATAGCTTCCTCACGGTTGCGCGCCGGCACCAGCAGGAACTCAAAGTAAATCGCTCCCGCTTTCTGGCGACAGCTATCCCGGTTGCCTCGCGCGATGCGGCCGAGGCTGCCTATCAGGAAGTGAAGCGCGAGTATTACGACGCCACCCACAACTGCTTCGCCTACCGCATCGGACTCGGCGAGCAGCCCGATTTCCGCTACTCCGATGACGGCGAGCCGAGCGGCACGGCAGGCAAGCCGATTTATGAAGCAATCAATCACTTCGGTTTGACCGACGTCTTGATTGTCGTGACACGTTACTTCGGCGGTATCAAACTCGGGACCGGCGGCTTGGCGCGCGCCTACCGTGACAGCGCACGAGCGGTGCTGGAAGCGGCCGAGGTAATAGAACGAATTATCGAGCAGTCCCTGCGAATTCATTTCGCCCATGAGCAGACTTCGGTGGTGATGCGCCTCTTGGCTGAGTTTGAGTTGCAGCCGGAGAGCACCAACTATGGCGATGAAGTGACTATCGAGGTCGCGGTGCGTCTGAGTCTGGTGGAGAAGTTTATGGATCAAATGCGGGATCGCTCGCTGGGAAAGGTCCAAGTTGAAGCGCTTTGACTGCATCGGTTTCGGTCTGGCGACTCTCGACCATTTGTCATTGGTTGAGAGCTTTCCCCAGCCGGGTCGCAAACTTGAGGTAGCGGAAAGCGCGGTCGAGGGTGGCGGGCCGGTGGCTACGGCATTGGCGACACTCGCCAGACTGGGCGCGAGCGTCGCTTACTGTGGCAGACTGGGTGATGATCTTGCGGGCCGGCAGGTAATCGATTCCTTCAAAAGATGTGGCGTAAATGTCAAAAGCGTGATAATGGACAGCAGTGCGGTGACCCCGATTGCAACAGTGCTGGTGGAGCAAGGCAGTGGGCGACGGACGGTGCTGCTGAACCCAGGCAGGGGTTGCTTCCTGCGCGCCGGCGAAGTCAGAGAGAATCTTATTCAGCAGACACTCGCGGTGCATCTCGATGGGCGGCGCCTTGCTGTTGAACGGCGGGTCGCACGCTATGCACGCCGTTACGGTGTCACGACCTTCCTCGATGTCGGCTCGCTACGCAATTCAGTCGAAAACTTGCTCCATGATATAGACCACTTCGTGGTGGCTGAGGAATATGCGCTCGGGATCACCGGCAGACGATCACAGCGCCTGGCTGCGCGTGACCTCTGGCTGCCTTCCATGAAGTCGCTGACGATCACGGCCGGTCGTCAAGGCGCAATCGCTTTCGATGGTCGCACGTTCTATCGGCAGCCCGCATTTGAAGTCGAAATCAAGGATGTCACCGGTGCGGGGGATGCTTTTCATGGTGG
>JBDRQZ010000420.1:0-8605 GCA_043826025.1 bacterium
TCCTCATCGGGAGTGACCATAACTGGAATGCCGGAGGGGAAAGTGAATGAGAGCGAGTTGCCGACCTCGATGGTGACGGTGATTTCGATATCATCTGCGGGCCCGCCCTCACCGCCGAGCCAATCCAGTTCGACCTGCAAATACAAGAAATCGGTCGAGACATCACGAATACCGGTGCTGAGCAGCTGGGTCGTGTAGATCGAGGTATCCTCGGAGCCGCCCAGTATCTCGCCATAGCCGCCGTCGAAATAGGTAGTGGGGAAGCCGATCAACTCGAGTTCATCCAGGCGCAACCCTGCGCGCGGATTCATGTCGTCTACCAGTGCAGTGTAAATCCAGTTGTAGCCCCCATCCGCCCAAATAGCCGCTAACGCCGACCGCGTTTCCGGGCAGTAACTTCACCAGGTAGCGGTGCCTTCCTCCACAAAGACAGTGTGGGTGTAACCATCCCCGATGACATTCACCCCCGGAACTCCGGGGTCGGCCATCGCGGCAGCCTCCGGCAGTCCACTTGTGCCGGAGAAGAGCACGGCCTGGACGGCGATGTTGTCCTCCTGCAGATTGTCGTAGCCGAAGTCATGGCCGTCCCAGGTCACAGTCGTATCCCAGTGAGTCTCGATCAACGAGATCGGGACCGAGTCCAGGGCAAAGGCGAGAAAGGGGAATTCATACAACTCGCCGTCGACCGACCAGCCCATACTGCTGACATGCTCCACGACGTAAACCCGTAAGGTTCCTTCCCAATAGGCGTCCGGATTCTTCGTGGCTCCGGTAGCAGCCGTAGCACGCGTCGATACTTCCGTCAGCGGACCGAGGGGGCTGTGTTCCCTGGGGCAGATGTTCTTAATCCGTTCAGACGCAAGCGCCGGAAGAACCAGCAGCAGGGCCGACAAGAGAGCAAATGCTTTGCAGAGCCTCATAGCTTTCCTTCCGAAGCGCGAATGAACAGCCCGCTCCGTGGACCCGACCCTAAGAGTTACGGCTCATCAGCAGTCGGGCGCGCCGTTATCGTCGGTGTCGCACGGAGGCGGCCCACCGCCGAAGATGTAGGTTATTAGATAGACTCCATCTGTAATGTTTGCTATTCCGTCGCAATTGGCGTCGCCCGACTCATAGGGGTTAGGCGCCGGCCCGTCGTTAAAGATGTATTCGATCAGGTACACGGCGTCGGTGATATTCGCGATCAGGTCGGCGTTGGCATCACCGCAGACGTAGGGGCCCTTGCAGGCGTTACCGACCACGGATAGCTCGTCGATGTTCCAGCCACAACCATTGTAGCCGGGATCGGTGGTTCCCATGGTGAAGCGGAGATAGACTGTCGGCTGTCCATCCGCGTAGCCGGAGATGTCGAACACTTGCTCGGTCCACATGGTATCCTTGATATCCACCTCATTCTCCCAAAGGGTCGTCCAGGACGTGCCATTAGTGCTGAGTCTGAGGTAGGCATGATCATAGGCGGGTCTTTCGACGCCCAGCCAGCGCCAGAACCTCAATTCCGTGTCGATAAGGCCGGCACAATTGATGGCCGGACTCGTGACGTGGTACTCCGGCAGGAAATTGCCATAGTCACCATCGAGATTGTAGCCCAGCACGTTCTCACCTGAATAGGCAGCATCGGGATCGGGCGGACCCCAATTACCGCCGCCGCCGGTCGGCGTGCCTATCTCCCACTGTCCCCCGGAGATTAGCCAGCCCAGATCGCTTTCGAAACCATCTGCAAAGACGGTGTCTCTGAGATCGGAAGGATAGGCGTGGTATGGCAAGACTTGATGATCATAGATGACCCCGTGCGTCGCTTCCGTAGCGCTGAAATAGAAATCCAGATAATTGCCACAGGCGAGGGCCGGCAGTGTCGCCACATACTCATTAGGAAGCGCTTCGGTCATGTCGGTAGTAGCATAAGTTCCACCGTTGATCGCATAGTGAAGCTGCCCTGTGCCGGACACCGGCACGCCGGTTCCTGTTCCTGCAATCACAACATCGAAATTCGTCTCTTCATCAGGTGTGAGGGTGTAGGGCAAGCCATTCGGGAAGCTGAAGGAGAGTGAGCCATCCACGACGATGCTGACCGTAATCTCGAGATCGTCGCCGGGACCACCCTCGCCGCCAAGCCATTCAAGCTCCACCGTGAGAATCAAGTCGTCGGTCGCGACGTTACGGGCCCCGGTGACCAGAATTTCATTGGTGTAGAGCGCGGTATCCGATTCGCCGCCGAGGATCTCCCGAAAGCCGGCATCGAAGAAGGTAGTAGGGAACCCTTGCAGCCCCAGTTCATTGAGGCGCGCCGCCGCCCGGGGATTCATGTCATCTACCATCGCCGTATAAATCCAGTTATAGCCCCCTGCCGCCCAAATCTCTGATAACGCAGACCGCGTTTCCGGGCAGTAACTTCACCAGGTGGCGGAGCCTTCCTCCACAAAGACGGTATGCGTATAGCCGCCTCCCGAGACATTAGTTCCCGGCACGCCGGGGTCAGCCATCGCCGCCGCCCCGGGGAGTCCGTCGGCCTGAGAGAAGAGCACGGCCTGCACGGCGATGTTGTCCTCCTGCAGATTGTCGTAGCCGAAATCGTTACCATCCCAGGTCACGGTTGTGTCCCAGATCGCCCCGATCATAGAGATCGGGACCGCATCTAAGGCAAAAGCCAAAAAGGGGAAGTGATAGGGCTCGCCGCCTGAGTTCCAGCCCATACTGCTGACATGCTCGACGACGTAAACCCTGAGCGTACCGTCCCAGTAAGAATCTGGGTTGAGTGCGGTTCCTGCGGTAGTCTCGTCTTCAGCTGCGACCTTCAACTGTGGAACGAGCGGGGCGCTCTCTTTGGGGCAGAAATTTTCGATCCTGTCAGCCGCTATTGCCGGAAAAACCAGGAGCAAGACTGACAAGAGAGCAATTGCTTTGCAGAGCCTCATAGCTTTCCTTTCCCATCGTACCGGCTACTGCGGGCCGGTTTTATGTCAAGAATTTTCAAGTCGTACCCCGTAAGTAAGACCTTGTCTGTCTCAATATAGCGTCTCGCGGAAATTCGGCAAGTCCTGACTTGCAGCGATTACGAGCAGGAGTGATTCACTCTCAATTCTGGTCGCTAAGGTGCGGTGCTGCTTTCGGTTGACAACAAGGGCAGTGTCGACGACATTGACAGGCACAACAGAAGTTTCCAGGAGCCAACATGAGCGTGGACAAAGAACAGGTCCCGGCGCCGCCATCGCTGACTGGCGACAAGGTTTATCTGCGGGCGATGACTCTGGCGGACCTTGAGTTGATGTACCTCTGGTCGGTGCGAACCGATCCGCAGTTCCAGACGTGTCGCCCACGCGTACTGCGGACAGTTGCCGAGACGGTGGAATCGTATAAGACCAGAGTCGTCAGCGAGAGTCAGCAGCGATTCGCTATCTGCCTGAAGCAGGATGGCACGCCGGTCGGCACGGCCAGCTTTTTCAATCTGAACACTCTCAATCGCAGCGCCGAGCTGGGGCTGCTGATCGACCCCGAACAGCACCGCCAGGGGTATGGCAGCGATGGGTTACGGGGACTGATCAAGTTCCTTTTCCACTACCGTAATCTGCACAAGGTGCATGCTCAGACGAGTGCTCCCAATCTGCCGACAATCGGGCTCCTGGAGAAGCTCGGGTTTACGCGCGACGCGGTGTTGCGCGATCACTACTTCTGGGAGGGGGCGTATCATCCGGGATATGTTTATTCGTTGCTGAAATCGGAGTTGAGTTGGTAGACGAGCCCTGTGGTTAGCTCACGCGGCCAGAGTGGGTCGGACCGCAGGACCTGACGCGACTACAATTCTTACTCGGCCCCTAATGGAAGCCCCACCACTTTCATGTCGTGTTCTGCAAACACTCTGGCAATTTCCTCCGCCGCCGGAGGAGAGGACCAGGCATCCGTTACCTTGAAGAAGGCCTCCATTTTTCCGGCAGGCAAATAGGACACGATCAACCTTCCCTTTTCTGTCAGTTGAACAAAGGCATGTTGGACAGCTCTCGGAAGAAAGATGGTATCCCCCGCCTTCATTTGGTGTTTGTCCTCACCAACCTGAAACAAGTACTCTCCTTCAATAACATAGAACCACTCATCCTGATTAGGATGAATGTGCAGGGGCGGTCCGCCCTTGGGAGTCAGTCCTGTCTGCTCGAAAACCGCTAAATCGCCATCCGTGTCAGCCCCGGAAATCTTTATGTCCAGAGTATTCGAGGTAACGCCCTTCATTTTGTAGTGTTTACCAAATCTGGCTTCACCTGCTTTTACTTTAAACCCCTTTTCAGTTCTCATAGCAGGATCCCCTTTAATCTGTGCTAAAGTTGTGAGAGGGAAGACGGCTAGCGTAAGCGAGAGGAAACTTCGTCGTTTCATTAGTCTCCGTTTTGAATAGTTGGGTAATTCTTCAATCAAGCAACTACTGGGTTAAAATGTCTCAGAAACAAGGCAGTCAGACAAGATGTCTACGCCATGATTAGTTCGTGCGTTTGATCCTTCCCTTCAACCTGAAATTCCCCTCTGCGGCGTAGCCCGGGGCTGTGTTCCGGGTCGGACTGTCGGGTCTCTCTTCGCCCACAGTCTTCAGGAGAGCGAGCTCGGCCTACTGAGTGCGGCTGCGCAAGATAGTACGCAAATAGATGGCGAATGAAATCGGAACCATGATGGCCGCGATGACCAGGAGAATCTGCTGAAGCAAGGTGAAGGGGGTCAGGTAGACCAGCAGCAACAGTGACCAGGCCAATGCCGTCAGTTTGCCCAGCATGTTTGAGGTCGGGATGGTCAAGTTGCGGCGCATGGCGATCAGGCCGCCAATCAGGATCGCCAAGTCGCGGGCGATAATGAGGATCACGGCCCAGAGAGGAAAGCCACGATAGATGCAGAGAAAGATCGCCAGCGAGGCGACTGCCAGCTTGTCACTTAAGGGGTCGAGAATCTTGCCCAATTCCGATATCTGGTTGAGTCGACGTGCCAGGTAGCCATCGAGAACATCGGTGAGAATTCCCAGGCAGATCAGTCCCAGCGCGATGTAGTTGTGCCCGGTGGCAATACACCACAGAGGAATCGGGAAGGTCACCAGCCGAAACATAGTCAGCAGGTTGGGGATATAGAACCATTCCTTGCGCGAGACTTTCATCGCGGGCAAGATGATCGGGCACTATGCGGGAGTCAAGAACTGTTTAGTCGGCGCAGGGTGCGGGGCCGGAGGCGAAGATGTAGTTGATCAGATAGACAACATCGGTGATGTTGACCGCGCCGTCGCAGTCGGCGTCCCCGGCAGCCAGCACCGGCTGCGGCGGTTCGCCTGAGGCGAAGATGTACTGAATGATGTAGACCCCATCGCTGATGTTGACGATGCCATCGCCATCGGCGTCGCCGGGCAGCCAATCACCCTGGCAACTGTATTGGAAGACCTGATAGGCGTCGAAGATCAAGTCCTCGGCATAGACGCTGGCGCAGAGCAGGTAGCGTTCGCCGGAGGTCATACCGGCTGAGGGCAGTGTGGCGGCGAGACCATTGGCAGAGTTGATATCGACACTCCACCAGGTGTAGTCATCATTCCACGTAGTGGGATGGATTGCTACCGCGAGGTCGACATAGCGCAACTGCGAGGTGACCGGGTAGCCGAGATAAAGCGAGTCGTCACGAATCTGCAATCTGGTGTTGCGCGCAATACCGCCGACCGGGTCATAAATAGTCACCGGGAGCGAGTCGAGATTGCCCGAGGTCAGATCGAGTCCGGCGAGGGTCAGCCAGTTGCCAATTGGTTGCGCAATTGCCAGCGTGACAGTCGCTTCCTGTGCCACAAATTGTTCGAGCAGCCAGTTCCAGGTCGGCGGCAGACCGATCTCCGTCTGCAGGTCGACTCCGCGTGTGGCAATGTAACCCTTGGCAGCGGTAAGCAGGTTGTCATCCTGATTGCCGAGATTGTTGCGGGTGCGAGTGATCGTCGCCAACCACTCCACGAGGTCATCGACATTCTGGACCGAGTCGCCCGCCGGGTAGAGATTGGCATAACCGCGCGTGGCCCAGTGATCGATCAGTGAGGCGACCGCGGCCGGGCCGACATAGTATTCGCCGAATTCACCACTGTAGAAGTGATTACCATCCCAGGGGTCGCCATCGCTGTCGCCATAGAGCGAGCGATCCAGGCCGACCATTTGACAGGTGACGGTGTCGGGAATCGCGCGCCAGCCAAATTGCGCCGAATCGGCCGCCAGCGAGCAGTCGACGGTCACATCGTCGGGCGAGCAGGACTGGCCCATGGTAGTCGGTGACGTGATCTCCGCGGTCAGTGCGGTGCCGCGATAGGTGACAGTGATCGTATCGGAGGCGAAGACGGTGTCGGTGCCTACCACGGTGGCACGGATCAGATAGTCGGTATCGACAAAACCGCCCGGGTTCCAGGCGGCGCGCCAGCCATCGGCGGTGTCGGCGGGATTGATGCCATCGCGCAGGGTGACGGTGCCGTCGAAGTCGACGCCAAATGGCACCCACTCATCGTTGAGATCGAAGCGTTCGAAGACAGCGCCCTGATAGCTCAGGGTGTCGGCAAGTTCGGCGGTCCAGATCGGTTGCTCCGGGGTCAGCAAGCCGTAGTTGTTCGGCACCAGTATGTAAGGAATCGGGGTGCCGTCACTCGGCGCCGAGCCATGATAGCCGACACTGAACAGGTCAATCGAGCCGGGGAAGGGGTAGTAGGGATTGCTGGCCAGATCGACCAGTCCCAGGCCCCAGTCATTATAATCGAGACAATAATAAGGCACGGTATCGATGGCAATGCCGGGATCGAAACCGGTCATGTCGCAGGCGTAGTAGAACCCCGCGAAATAGGGGCCGTAGACAGTCACCGGCGCTTCGAAGTCGACACCGAGAATATAGACACCCGGCCCATCTATATAACCGTCGAAAACGGCGGTGGTCTCAATGAAAGCGCCGGGATAGGGACAGTCGGGTGTTGAGTTGGCCTCGTCGAGATCGGCAATAAAGGCTTGGATCGAGATTGGTCCGGCGGCATTAAGGGCCAGAGTCATGGCGACATCGGTGACATTGAAGGGATAGACATCCTCGCACTCGACTAGTGGGTAGGAAAGCTGCATGTAGGATTCATAGAGTTCATAACCCTGCAGCCAGTCATAGAGCGCGTAGGAGGGATAGTCGACAAAGACCGTGCACTGCTCAACTTCGGCGATTTTCTGGAGACTCAAGCTGGCGGGCCTTCCCGACTGGAGCAACTCCAAAGTCACGCTGTCGGGCCGCTCGCCCCGGTCGTAGATTACGGTGCGGGGTGAGTTTTGAAAATCGCTCAGGCCGCCGGCAAGCGCGCAGAGGCTCGATGCCAGGAGATAGAGCGAAATGATCACAATTCTTGCACCATGCGCCGTCAGGAATCCTTTCCTGACGGGACCCGATTGCACACCATTTCGGGCAGGAAAGGATTCCTGCCCGCGCTCTGAATTAGCGCTGATTCTGGCTCTGGCAGACATCATAGATTTTATCGGCAGAGAGGGGGTGAGGCTATAGGTGAGAATAGTAGGTCGGGCCCTCTTGGGGCCAGACAGCTTCGACACGTCAAGCTCCAAGAGAGCTTGACCTACACCAGTACCCCACCTGGAGCGAAGCGGCAGGTGGGATAGTTCTGTCGAGAGAATCCCACCCGACGCAAAATGCTCCCGCATTCAGCTTTGGCTGGGGTACTGAAGTCGATGGCTGTTTGACATTCTGCAACGGCTCGCGTAATTTGAGTGTAGAATCGGACAGGAACGAGCATCAGGGAAAGCGCGACGAAGAGGTGGGCGGCAGACCTCCTGGTCTGCCCCTAGCGAACCGCTGGCAGACGAGGACGTCTGCCGCGCACAGAAACACATATCATGGAAGGGAGGAACTCCATGAGCAAAGGGATGCTGACGGCGGTAATCGTCGTCATGGCTGCGAGTGCAGCCTTTGCGGAAATTGGTGAACCGATCCTGATCGGTAAAGGCCATGATCCGCAGTGGTCGCCGGATGAGACGCATATCGCGTTTCTGCAAGGCGACAATCTAATGGTCAAACGTCTCGATTCACCAGAGGAGGCGCGGCACCTTTACACAGGTCCGATCCTGCGTTACTACTGGCTGGATGACAGCACGCTGGCTGCGCAGGAGCGGAAGACGGAGCAGGCGATGGGCGTCCAAACAATGGTGTCTAAAGTGACCCGCATTCCGCTAGAGGCACCTGCCAGCGTTCTAGTTTACGATAGCGTGGACCTGGCGAAGTCCGATGCGCGCTATCTTAGACTCCAGCGATTTTCGAGTGGGGGCGTCGGTTACTTCGACGGCGATCATGCGCCGGACGCGATCGTACCATTGAACGAATTGGCAGTAGGGCGGGATCAATCGCAGAAGCCAAACCTCTACGTGGCAAGTGTCCCCGGTCCGTGGGGGCAGATTTGGCTTTGCTACGGGAGCGGAGAGACCAGGCGTCAAGTCAGCCCAGGTTCCGATAGATTCCTTATCCCACGTCTATCTCCATCACAGGGTGAATTCTACTGCTCTGATTCCCTGAGCAATCTTGTGATCTTCGATACACTCGGCAATCGCTTAGCCACGATAAGTGACACCGACATGGAGAGTTGGGCTCC
>JBDRQZ010000421.1:0-4697 GCA_043826025.1 bacterium
GAAAATCGTTCTTGCCGAGTTGGCCTAGGGGGCAACTGGACGGTGCGCCGCTGGTCGCCCGGCGGGTGCCTTGGCGAGGACTTTGGCGTGCTTAACACAGGTCTCCAGCTCACGGCCGCTGATGATCTGCGGTCTGGTGTCCAGTTCACGGATCAGATAGATATCCGGTTCAATGTCTATTGGCTCCTCGATTTCCAGCGGGAGATCGAGCGCGCAGGCAACGTGTACCTCGGCGGTATTGTATCGACCGGTAAGATCGAAAATCGGCGTGATCATGCAGAAGCGGCCGATATTGAACTCGGTGACGCACATCACACCTTCGCAGTTGCCCTTGAGGTCGAGATTATAGTTGCCCTGTGGACGATCAGAGACCGTATGGATGGCGGCTATGATTGTTTCGAGTGCAGCCTTATCTTCTATGGTGCGGGCCACGGCGGGTGTACTCGACATATTCGAGAGCCGGTTGCGACCCATGACATAGGAAAGTCGCTCGACCATCTTGGCAACCTGGAGTTCGCCGTTTTTCCAGACGCTCTGAAATGCGTAGTCGCGACCGGGGAGGAATTCGCTGATCGTGAAGTCATTGATCCTGAAGCCCCGCAGTTCCACCCAGAGCTTGACCCAATTGCGCGCCTGCTCCGCGGTTCGCACCCAGGTCGCGCCCATTGAGCCGGACCCCTTTCGAGGTCGCAGCCAATATTTTTCGAAACCGGCCGACGAGACAAAGTCATCGATATCGTCCAAACTTGCCAGCTCGCGGCAGTGTGCCTGGGGAATGTTGCGCTCCGCCAGACGCCGATAAAGTTGCAACTTATCCTGGCAAACACTGACCTCCTCGTCGGGGGGCAGAAAGATGCGGCAGGGCAACATTTCGCGGTCGCGCGAAATGCGGCCGACCTCGGTATCGTTGTTAGGAATCACCAGCTCGATGGCGTGGGCTTCGACCGCCTCGGCCAGATCTTGAGTGTAGCGCGGCAAGCGAGCGCTGGGCAGCCACAAGGTGAAGTCGGCAGAAGATTTGGCCAGCAGGTGCTCATCCATGTTGCTGCCATAGATGTTCAGATCCAACCCGCTGGCGCGCAGACTATTGATCAGGTTCTCGCCACCACCACCGCCCGCTCCGGTAACCAAAACACTGTGTGACATTGCCGTTACTCCTTTAGGCCACTCGGCTGGTGATTATTCGCTGCCTCACTACTTTGGCAACCTCCGCGCAGGTCGTCAACTGCAGATTCTCTTCCTTTGCCCGCTGCAGCAGCTCGCTCAGAAAAGTCCGCACCCCTGCCCCGTTGCGACGATGACGGCTGAGCCGCGTTACATTGTGATAGCACGGCCGCGCGGTTTGAAAATGCGCTCTTGATTGCGAGTTGATGTAGACATGAAAGGGATGGAAATCCAACACCTTGAGTCCGGGACTCAGCATTGATTTCAGCAAACCGGCGGTGTCGATGCCGGCGCCATTCTCCAGCGCCAGGTGATCCATCCAGTAGATCGGCAATTCCGGGAGACCCGACTGCGTGGTGAAAGGCATGATCCCGGCCACACCGGGCATGTAGCAATTCGAGGTGTATCGCAGCCGCCCGAACTTGTCGCGCAGCAGCAGGTAATGGCGCGAGCTGCCGACCAGGGCGTGCGAACGCACACCGGTGGCGCGCGGCAGCGAGCGTGAGCAGGCCCGCAATTCCTCTAAGATCGCCTCTTCCGATTGGGTCGGGCCGCAGAAGTTGGGATGAAGGCCGACATCGAAGCCATGCAATAGTCTGGGATCGAGTCCGCGCGTCGCGAAGATAGTCGCCGGCGCTTCATGCTCACGCAACAACTCCAGAGTGTCCTCAACGCAGGTCTGAGGCGACCAGTCGGTGTCGACCGTAAGCACCAGCACCGGACGCGTGGCGTAGTCAAGCGTACTCATGCCAGTTGCGCTCCTACCTGCAGCATCTCCGGAGCAGGTACCGCACCCCAGTCGTTGACTTCGACCTGAAAGATTTTCACCGCCCCTTCACCACAGGTAACCACCACATGGTCGTCGGCCTGCTGCACTACGCGTCCCGGCGGACCGAGGTAGCCGTGCGGAAATGGTTCCGATTTCCAAATATGTATCTTCTGACCGCCGCCCAGGATAGTATAGGCTCCGGGGTAAGGATGAGTCTGCGCCCTGATGAAATCATGCACCTGAGAGCTGGCCAGTTTCCAGTCGATGCGACCATCCTCCGGTCGGCGCTGCGCGCAGTAAGTTGCCAGTGATTTGTCCTGTGGGAGGCGTGGCGCCGTACCTTTCAACAACAATGGATAGTTCTCGCGCAGCAAGACACTGAGCCCGGCTTCAGCCTTGACCAGCAAATCGGAGATCGTCTCCAACGGCTCGATCTGGAACCGGTGCTGGGCGATGATGTCGCCATTGTCCATTTCTTCGTCAAAATAGAACAGTGTGATGCCGCCCTCGCGTTCTCCCTTGATGACACTCCACACCAGCGGCGCACCACCTCGATAGCTGGGCAGCTTGGAGGCGTGAGCGCCGACAAATCCGGCCGGTGCCAGCGCCAGGGTCTCTGGCTTCAGAATCCAGTACCAGCCGACCACTACACAGAGGTCAGGTCGACTGCGTTGGAGTAGCTCATCTAATTGTGAGGGACGTCGGGGAACATCAAAGGGAATCTCATGCGCGGCGGCGAACTGTTCGAACTCCCGAAATCGGGAGCGCTTGTCGCTGCTGTCGTCGAAGGTGATGATTTGGCAGACTGACCGGGGCGCGATCTCAAACATCGTCTGCAACGCCCGCAGGCCGATCTCTTTGCTGCCGATGAAAGTCACGCGCTCGATCATTGTCGCTCTAGCTCGCTTCAGTCTTTGCTGAAACGGTCTCCTGGTCGATTCGCTCCCACACAGGAGGATAATCGACTGAGAGCCCGTTGAAGATAAAGTCGTAGAGATACCAGTATTTGCGAATCAGATTCTCGGCAGCGAATTCACGGATTCCCCAGTCGCGGCAGGCATTGCCAAGCTGAGCCAGTTGGTCGCGATTGTCCAACAGCCGTCGTGTTTTGTCGAGCAGAGTCTCGGCGGTAACATGGACACATGGCGAATCGGGATAGGCCATCCGCACGAAGTTGGGCAACTGCACGAGCGGAATCAAGCCCTGCGCCGCCGACTCGACCGCATTGAGTCCGAAGCCATAACGCAATGCCACGGCATGCAGGTGGCACTTGCTCTTGCGTTCCAGACAATCGGCATTGCTGACATTTTCAATGATCTCGATTTCCAGATCGGCGAATTCATCGCCAAGCTGCTGCAGTGCTTTGACAATCAGGTCGCTGCCCTTCAGAAGACGGTAATTAGCACTAGAGGGCGCATGACAGATTCGTATGGGTCCTGCGGCATTCCAATCCACCTGCGGCAACTCATCCGGCTCAATCATGTATGGCTGAATGTGATAGAAACCGTTCGGTAGTGCCCGGTACATCGTCCACTCCATGGCGGTCACCGCGGCAAAGCCGCGACCCTGATGGAGCTTGCGCAGCTCCGCCGCATTGTCGCGCAGGTAGCTGCCGAAGTACTGAAACAGAGTGTTGTTCTTATTGAGTATGCGGTTCCAGTCGATCCCGGGCAGGGCAAAGGGTTGACGGCCGATGTGATAGAAATCGGCCTGCCGCGCCAGCGCGGCCGCCTCCTGGTGGGCCGGTGAATCGGGCTTGCCGGCGGAATCATTGAGGAGCAAGTCGTGATCATAGCTCAGGTAATCATCCTGCAGAATCACACAGCGAGCCACATGATTGGTATAGCGGTTCAGGGCGCGCATGATGCGGGTCATCTGACCGGCGATATTAAAATCCGCCAGCAGCAGAATTCGCATGCCGCCATCCTTGGGAGCCGCATTTGCGGGCACCAACTTCATGAATGGGTCGTCGGTGTCCAGCGCGTGCACGGGACGTCTCGGTTTCAACTCGGTGGCGGGCCCGATACTATCTCGGCTCTTTGTCGCCAAGTCTGTCGATGAACCAACCTTTCCAGACGGCTTGAGCTTTTCCAAGAGCCGTTCCGCCTCCCTGCTGTCAGTCAGACTGCTCTTGGTGACTTCGAGAAACTCTGCCGCCTGCGCTTTCAGCGCTTCCCGTGAGCCGGCACAACACAGCAGTCCGGCCCAGGCGCGCAGAGATCCGGGATCACGCTTGAGTATCTCGCGGAACAGTTGAGCTGCCTTTGGGCGTTCACCTGATTCGCGACGACACTCGGCGCGCAGATAGTTGACCGTGTCGGCGTTGGTCGCGTCGATCGCCGCTTCATAGTAAGTCAGCGCGCGAATGTACTGCCGCTGACCATGGGCACAAATCGCTTTGACGTAATGGACTGCGGGCTCATTGGCCTTCATACCCGCCAAAATCTGCTCGGCGGTCGCGAAGTCAGCCAACTTCAGCGAGGCGCGCGCTTTGAGCAGATAGCTTGTCTGTGAATCCAACTTGCTCTCGTTCAGGCCATCGAGTAGGGTAAGCGCCAGGCGAGGCCGCCAGATGTCAATAAGATACTGGATATGTGTCGCCAACTCCGCGCCGAACAGATGTCGAGATGTCTCCATCTCACTGGCCGCGGGATCGACTTCAGTCGCTGTTGCCAGCAGATCATAAGGTGCCTCCAGCCCCAGGAAGCCTTGCATCTTGACATCTTGAATGCCTGGATGTCCCTTGATCTCGAAACCGGCGCTT
>JBDRQZ010000422.1:0-4592 GCA_043826025.1 bacterium
TAGACTGGTTTCATCAGAGGACGAGGGACCGGATTCCCTTACCGCAGCAAAACGCGCACTAGCATCGAGTAGCAGAGAATGAGAACGCTTGGAAGAAACGATATCCCTGAAGTACGCAAGGAGGCACAAGTATGGGGATGATGAAGGAGTTTAAGGAGTTCGCCGTCAAAGGCAATGTCGTCGATATGGCGGTCGGTATCATCATCGGCGCAGCCTTTGGCACGATTGTCAAATCGCTGGTGTCTGATGTGATTATGCCGCCGATCGGCCTGCTGTTGGGAAATGTCGACTTTTCCAACCTGTTCTTTATCTTAAAGGGCGGTGCAGCGGGCGCGAGTTACGCGACCATCGCCGAGGCGCAAGCCGCCGGCGCGGTCACGCTCAACTACGGCATGTTTATCAACACGATCATCAGCTTCCTGATTGTCGCCTGGGCGGTATTCCTGTTGATCAAGGGCGTCAACAGACTGAAACGCAAAGAAGAAGTTCCGGCGGCAGCGCCGACTACCAAAGAGTGCCCCTACTGCCTGTCATCGATAGCGATCAAGGCAGTGCGTTGCCCGAATTGCACTTCCGATTTGAAGACTCCCTAATCCAGACTTCAGGCAGGAGCAAAACCAAGCGAGCCGAGCTCATCTCTGAGCTCGGCTCTTTGCGTGTCTACTGGAGTGTATTGTTCTGAGGTTTCCGAATTTCGATTAGCGCGCCCGGATGCGGCCGGAGCCGTTCACGCTCCGCGACACATCCTCAGGTTTGCCATAGTAGGTGATATTGCCACTGCCATTGATCCTGCCATCGAATGAATCGAGCGCCATCACTTCGGCGTCGCCGGAACCGTTAATGCTGACGTAGACATCGCGCGCCTGGAGGTCGCGCGTGTCGACATTGCCGGAACCGTTTAGTTCGATTTCCAATTCCTGAATCTCGCCATCCGCCCAGAAATCCCCGCTGCCATCAAGTTCAAAGCTGAACAGCTCGCCGCTAAGCTTCTTGACCTCGATATAGCCGGAACCGAAGGAGCGGATTTCCTTGAGGCTGGGCACCGTGATCCTGATCTCGCAACCCTTGCGTGTCGACCAGGAACCTTCGGAGTCGATAGTCAGCGTGTGGCCATGGACCTCGGTACGAATCAACTCCTGCAGGTTGTCATCGACGGCAACCGTCAGTCGCGTCGGCGAGCCGATCTCGATGGTCAGATCGGCACCGATGTACGTGTCAATCCGGTCGAAATCACCGATTTCGCGCTCCTCTGCGGTAATATCTCCAGAGCCCTTGATCGTCCGGCCCGAGTTGAACTGGAGCCAGTCTGTCGCTGTGCCGCTGACGAACAGCACAGCGATCAGCGACATCAGGAGACCAAATCTGGTCAGGAATCTCATTTTTACTCCTCCAACACCAAGGTTGTTTTACCTTCTAGGTACGTTTGTCAGCCGTTCAGGTTGCGTCGATTGCGCGCAGAACTCGTGCCCTGCTCTTCGGGGCACGCATGATAGAGGCATTGCTCGATAAAGCGCTTGCCTCAGGAGCATTTCTGTCTTTATTATTAGTGATCGGGCAAACGAGCCGTGGTGCTCGCACATGGGAGGAGCTATGAGGTCATTGAAGCGGGTTGAAGGCTTGGCGCTGCTCTGCGCGCTGCTGCTGGCAGGCTGCTCCGGCGGCGACAATCCTACAGCCCCCGCAGAGGAACCCTCTGTGCTGGGATCGACCCATTCTAGTTTCAACTACACGGTCGCGGAGCAGGCGGTCACACTGCCTGACCGGGAGACAGTCGTGCTGACCAACAACAGCGATGATACTCTGCAGTGCCGAATCAGTCACGCTCAGGATTGGCTGGTGACCACTCGCACCTCCTTTTCATTGCTGCCTGACAGCAGTACCAGTTGCGATGTGAGAATAACAATCGACACGCTGGGGGTCGGCACCTATCGCGACACGATCTGGATCCGCGACAGTGAGACGGATGAGATGGTGCGGCGCATTCCGGTCAAACTGAGAGTGGTCAAGAACGAGACCTACCTGGAAGTTGACAACCCTGCTATGAGCTATCAATATCAGGGCCTCCAGGACGGGTATCACTGGTACTCAATGGAGTGCAGTTGGAAGATGATCTGCCACAGCAATGGCGGCAATCCCTGCAAGGTTTTTCAATATGTGGCTGTCGGTGGCAATGCATATGAGCAGAACGTCAACGTCCTGGTTCGCCCCGACCTGCCGACAGGTCAGCAGGTGACCGGAGGAATGTCATTCTACCTTATAACCGACCACGCGCCTCCGTTGCTCACCAGTTTCTATGTCAGTGTTGGCTACACTGCCCTCGACAAGGAATACTGGCTGCACATCGATTTCAGCAGTTAAGCCGGCTGCCCCGCGATTTGGCGAGGAAACCAGTGGGCTGCCCCTCCGATTCCGTTTGTAGACAACAGCTTACGATTCTTGAGAGAAAATTGAATAATTCCTCCGACTTAGCAGTATTGAAACCAGACGCAATTAAGCGTAGAGAACCGGAGGTGTTGAAATTAATACGCTGCAAACTGCCGTTGCAGGCATAGGGCTGCTCTCTGTTGTGGCCTTCGTCGTAGTCAGTATTATGATCATGGCCTTTCTTGATCGGCACGGCTACAAAACGAGCATTCTCTGGATGAGGCTCTACATCTTCAAGTATGTCAGCCAGTACCGCAAACACACTATCGCTGACACTGGCAGTGCCGGTCCCCTCTTCTATGCCTGGATTATCTCGATCAACCTGGCGCTGCTCGCGGCAATCGGCCTGATTCTCTCGCTGGCATAGATGATCTCGGAATCGGTCGCTGTGCCATGCACCTCTGAGGCTCCATTTGCCTTTCCGAGCGCCCTAACATACATTCGGGCATGACCGGCAAACCAGACGCATCCCACCCGACCCTGTTTCTCATCACCGCCCAGGTCTGGCGCTCACGACCGATCTTCGCGCAGGAGGAGGCAGCGCTGGCTGTTCTCGATCAGTTGCACCGCTGCCTGGTGCGCCTCGAAATCTCCCTGGTGGCCTATGTCCTGCTGCCGGCGCGATTGCTCGTGATACTCGACATTCCTCAGCAGGATCGCCTCGCCGATTTTGGCCCACTCTTTCTGAGTCGAAGTTCGCGCGCGATCAGGAAGCTTGATCTCGGACCGCTGGGCGGCGCTCTCTATCAGAGTGGCAGATTCCAGCTCTGGCAGAAACATCTCGAGCAGCTACCGATCAGTTCGGAAACGGAGTTTCGCAGCAAACTCGAATTTGTCCATCTGCGGCCGGTCAAAGCCGGATTGGTTGATGCCGCTACAGACTGGCCCTACTCCAGCGCCGCCGACTGGGACAACAGCGGCACCGGCCCCTTGGGAATCAGCAGGGACATCCGGTGGCTCTGAATACGATCGCTGCCGCTCCACGTTTCCTCCCGAACTAACTTGACTCAGCATTTCGATTCGACTAACTTGATTCAGGTACGCTCATGACTTTCAGCAAAGATCGCTCCCTTGTTGGCCGTTGCGGCCTCTACTGTGGCGCCTGCGTGATCTACCGCAGCCAGCGGGATGATCCGCGGCGCCAGCAGCGTCTTGCCGAGCGCTTTGAGTGCGATATCGAGCAGGTCCGTTGCAACGGTTGTGGCGCGCTGTCTCCCTCCTGCTGGGGCACTGACTGCCAACTGGGGGCCTGTCTCGACGCGCGCGGCTTCAAGTACTGCTATGAATGCCCTGAATACGCCGACCGCAGTTGCGAGAAGTTCGAGAAGCTGGCGCGGGGCTACCTTGAGGAGGATGGCTTTGATCTGCGGCAGAGCCTTCGACTGATCGCCTCGGGCGGCACTGACGATTGGCTGGACTATTGTCGTCTCCGCTTTGCCTGCCGCAACTGCGGCAAACCGACCATGACCGGCGCCGCGGAGTGCCACCACTGCGGTGTCTCGCTGCACCAGCACTAACCATATATGTTTCGCCGGCAGACCGGGAGAGCCTGCCCCGAACTCGAACCGGGATCTGCCGCGCGCGCTGCAGTAACCCACAGCTTGCTGTGGGTCGCGTCTTGCTGCCACGATTCCTATCCGGTAACCCTCAGCTTGCTGTGGGTTGCGTCTTGCTGCCACGATTCCTTAGCGAACAAACCGCTTGCATCCGAGTTTGATATTGACTCTCTTTGCAGCACCACCCCGCCCCGCCTCTGAGTGCAGCGAATCAACCAAGCTCTGGAGGTTATCATGAAATTGAATGTCAAAGCCCTGGCGCTGACCGCCGGCATACTCTGGGGACTGAGCGTCTTTATCATCACCTGGTGGATAATCATCTTTGATGGCGCCAGCACCGACCCGATCTTTGTCTCCAAGATCTATCGCTGTTACCAGATTACGCCGCTGGGCAGCGTGATCGGCCTGATCTGGGGCTTCTTCGACGGCCTGATCGGCGGCGCGATTTTCGGTTTGGTTTACAACTGCTTCGCCGGACGCGGCAAGAAGTCGGAACCGGCGGCGTAGATGTAGGTTAAGACCTCTCGGGTATTGACATTGTGCCGAAGGCGCTGACTCTTCCGTAGGTCAGGCGCCTTGACATCCGGACGAACGTCCGGGCCACCCGCCGGC
>JBDRQZ010000423.1:0-10667 GCA_043826025.1 bacterium
GTGCGCGCCAGCGCCGAGTCAGCACATCCGGATCAGGACAGATCGGCCACGTGCGCTTAACCTGCGCCCCCGAGTGCTGCCACGGCATTAGGTCGACCAGGAGCGGCCAGCCGCAGTAGTCACCCTTGCCCGCCGGGCGGACCGGGGCCTGCCAATCGTTCGGACACTCCTGCCACTCCGTATCTGCAAAGCCACGAATATCATCCAGGGCAGCAAGTTTGGCCTGCCGCGATCCTTCGATTTTGGCGTAACAGACCCTGGCCGGTTTGTTCTTCCCTGGCCTGTGCGTGCGGACGGTCACCGCGATGGCCACGGGTGTCTGAATGGCAAATACATTGTCGCTGCGACGGGTCCCGCGACCTTCGCCGCCCAGGTCAAGAATCCAGATTTCGTCGCACACCCGGCGCATGTGTTCGCGCATGCCACTGAAGGCATCACCATCGATGTAGCTTGAGGCGCTGATGAAGCTGACAATGCCGGGACCGGCGGACGTTGTGTGTTCGAACACTTTCCACAGCGCCCAACGCCAGAAATAGACATAGAGATTGTACAGATTCTTGACATGGACGCCGTGGCCCGCCGTCAGGGCCGGTTGGACAAAGGCGGTATGCAGAATCGAGTGTTTCTCCCGGAACTCAAGGATCGCTCTTCTGCCGGTGATTGTTTTCTCTTTGCCGCGTTTGTCCCTGGTTTTTGGACCCTGAGGCTCGTCACTAAACCTGACCCAGCCGCCGTAGCGGCTGAGGTTTTTCGAATTCTCTATATCAACAGCCTCGTGCCGGTCATACGGTGGGTTACCCAGACAGACCAGCACCGGCACACCCTTTTTGACCTGGAGCGCTTTCTCATGCTGCTCGGAAATCGGTTTCAGAATCAACGGCAGAGCGGGCGGCACGGCGTTCGGGCTTTCGAGCGTATCCGTCAGGTAGATATGCGTTCCGTCTTTGGGGAGGGTGGCGCCGCGATCACGCAGGGCCTGGCTGACGCGCAGCTCCGTTACGGCGTAAGGGCCGACCATAAGCTCGAATCCATACAGGTTGGCCGCCAGCGAGGTGGCCTGACCCGCCACCGCGCCCTTGCCCTGCTCCGATCCGACCCGCGCCAGCGCGTGCTCGATGACGCCGAGCAGGTAGGTTCCGGTTCCGGCGGCGGGATCAAGGGTCACGACCGAGGGATCGGCGAAGCCCTGAGGTTTACCGAGGCGATTGACCAGGAGGTCGTCGATAAGTCGCACCTGCGCGCGGACGACCTCGACGGGAGTATAGTAAGCGCCGGTGTCTTTGCGCAGTTTGGGGTCATAGGTCGCAAGAAAGTCCTCATAGAAATAGAGCCAGGGATCTTCGGGGCCGGTGAGCTTCTCGGGAGCGACCTCGGCGATCACGCGTTGGAGCAGATCAAGCGGAGCCGACATCAACTCTCGGATGACGGGATCGGTCAGCACCTGCAGCGCGCGACAGCAGATTGTGCTGCGCCGCCAGCGATTTTTCGGCGCTTTCGATTGTCAGCGGCTGGGCGCCTTCACTGCGTCCCAGCAACAGGGCAAACGTGACCGTTTGAGCGTAGGCATCGGCGAACTGGGCGTCCGGTGCGTCGGGAAAGAGCAGTTGCCGCCAGTCTTTCGCCAGTTGGACCAGCGGTGAATCAGGGTCTTTGAGGGCATCGGTCACGTCGTCGCGGAGCATCCGACAAAGCGGCGCCAGCAGTTGAGCGAACCCATTGAGATCGATTTTGCCTTTTCGGTCGAAGGGGAGGACCGGCTTCCATGACAGAAACAGGCTCAATATCCTGGCGACAGCCTGGGCATCGTCCGCTGTCACGGCTTTCCGACCGTCGCGAACTACATCGCCGGCAAGACGGACGGTTCGGCCCACCTGTTTGCCGTCCTGGTAGAGCGCCCACTCGTTGCCGTCGCAGTACAGTAAGTTCGGGATGACCTGAAAGCGTTTCCACTGCTCCCGATTGCGCCCTTTGAATCGTTTCGTGTCGGCACCGCTACCGGGCGCCTTTAGTTCGACATACCCGGCCAGCAGGCCATCGGCACTAATTCCGTAATCGGGTTTCCCCAGACGATCGGACAGTCTGGTCTCGCCGGTGCAGACCACCTTGGAGCCGAGTTCGCGACCGATATCACCGAGCAGGTTTTCGAACGGTCCGCGCAGCTGGTCTTCCGGCTCGCCCGTGACGACCTGATTGAGCTTGGAGCTGACGGCGGCGGCGAAGGCTGCCAGAGCTTCTTTGATGGGATCTGTCTTAGGCATATCGTTGTAGATCCAAGTCGCCCTTGCGGGCTATCGAGTTGCCCCGACCGACCGGTTCCGACGCCAGCGGTTTAGTGTGTTTTTCAGCGATGCGATCGAGGTCCGACGCCACAACGGCCTCCCACAGCAAGGGATCAATGCGACCAAGTGTCTCAGTGGTACAACCTAGCCTGATTGGCCAGCCGGTGCAAATAAAAAGCAGGGCGGTCCAGGTTTGGACGGATCACAATTGGGCGTGGGAGTCGACGCGGCAAGCTGGACACCGAGGAGAAATAACCGGAAAAGGGGGCCAGCAAACGAACACATAAGGGACAAGTGGGCGGATTCTTCTCCACACAAAATCGATTGTCCTTTAACGACTTAGATTTGTTATGGTACGCCGGGGCGTTTTTTCGGAGCGGGGGGTCATTTCTATGTCGCCATCGAGGCAGATTCCTCACTTCCTGGCAGTCGTGTCACAGCTGTTCTAAACCGATTGGAGTAGCCCGGGGACCGGCCAGGGTAAGCATCCTATACGACGGTTCTGAATTCATTTCCGGGGCAATGGACTCCTGGGCCCACAATCATGTTAGCATCATATCCAATTGCAGGGGCGCGGCACGCACCGGAGGTCTGGCATGGCGACCGCAAATCGCTTTGCAGATACGCGATGTGGGTGCCGGCCCAAGCCAGTCACCGAGAACTGATCGATAACACTCGAAGATAATCGCATAAAGCCCGAACTTCTTTGACTCCCCCGGACCTTTGTCGGAATCAGCTGAATTCCAGGCCGTAATCACGCCAATTCGATCACTTAAAGGATCGCAGACCTTTATGAGATTGGTGGTTTGAATACTTTCAAGCCTCTTGATAGCGCCGGCGAGATGTTCTGATCCGCCCTGGCCTGCTTACCCTAGGTGAGCGAAAAGAGAAGTAACGAGAATTGAGGAATTGAAGTATGAAGACCATCCCAGACCCTTCCTACGATCCGCGCCCAGCAGCCACTACAAAGCATCGACTCTGCGGTTGGCCAGCCACCGAGTGTCCGAGGTTTGACCGATGCTCTGTCCCGATCTGCCCCCTCGACCCGGATGGGGACCTGAGAGTTCGATACAAGTGGGAACCGAAGTGTACCCTGGCAAAGTCAATCCGACAACGCATCGGCACAAAGGCCGGTCTGCCACGACTAGGGTTGACATCGCGCGAATGGGCGTCCCACCAAGCATGGGTTGGCCTTAGCGACTCAGAGAGAAGACGCAGAATCGCCGTTTTGCGACGATCGGATCGATTAACTCCCGCTTCTCAGAGCAAGCTGACACCTGGTGCGTGCCAGGATGGTTCCAGACAAGTCGCGGGAGTTAGAAGGCCAGAATGACACGCAATTCCCTAACGGACCGAACGAGGGCTCCCCTGATCGGCGGTTCGGTCACGATGACGCCGAGCAACTAATGAGCGATCTGAAGCCAAGGGACTTGAAGGACCTGATAAGCCTGGTTTCGAGGCTCTTGGCTAATCGCATTCTGAATGATATGGAATCGTCTAACCAAAGGAAGATCGAGAATGAACCACCCCTCTGCCCGCACGAAGTACAGCACAGGCAAACTGACATTCGCTGCCCACCTTCTGGCCTCAGGGAAAGCACAACTGCTGGGCACCGAACCGGTTCCCGGCAGCACCAAGGTTGCGTTCGTTCTATCCCCGCATCCGGCAACAGGGGACATTGAGGCCTTCTTTAATGGATCGGCGATCGTATCGGCGCTCCACTACTCCGAGGCCATAAATCGACTCAAGGGCGTTGCCTATGAAGGCCGAGCCGGTCTTCTAAGGAGTTAGCTGGCTACTTGGCCGACCTCGGCATTGTCAGAACCGATCAAACGCATTGAAAGAAGAAGTGACCAATGGCAGAAACATCAGTTACCCGAGAAAAGGGCACAGCACCTCCTCATGAGGCAGCCCGCAATATCGCGATCGAAGCGCGATATGCCGCGCTTCGTCAAACGATCATTGGGCTTTTCGATGGGCTAATTTGGAGACTTACTGACGCTGCGCTCAGCGTGCATGTTTCGTGCCTCTTTTAAGACATAGCCAATCCCTTAGGACTTGTATTCGTCGCCGGAGCTTCTACCGGAAAGACCACTGTTCTCGATTTCTTTGCCAAGCTCCCTATGAGTCACAGAATTGACAACTTCACTCCAGCTTCGTTCTTAACGCAAGCGACGAACGTCAGGCAGAGGGACCTGTCCAAGGTTGATTTATTGCGAAAGATCCCCTACAAGATCATGCGGATACCGGAATTAGGAGCGCTATTCAATCAACCCAGAGAAATCCTATTGGAGAACTACGCCATTCTTGCAAGAGTTTTCGATGGAACCGGTCTGATCAACGCGGGCGGCGTGCATGGTGAACGCCGCCTGACCGGCGACTACATGTTTGGCTTTTTGGGCGCTACAACCCCTCTATCACAATCGGCCTGGAATATCATGGCCAAGGTAGGATCAAGATTGCTGTTCATGAATGCAGAGCCGCATTCCTCAAGATCGGAACGGTTGAAGCGATCACAAGAGGTCATGGAGTCACCCATTCACTACAAAACAAGAGCAATGATAGCTCGGAACGCAGTGACTGATTTTATGGAATCACTGCTGGATGATCTGCGACCTGACAAGTACTCCCTGCCAATAGACCCTCCCGAGGGCTTGGACACCGAGAAGCGGTTACTCGACCACTGTGGGTACCGTCCTCGCTCTGTCGTGTGGAATCGAGATAGAGACGACCCGGAAGCCAGGGCGTGGATCGCGAGGATCGCAGAGTTCGTAACGACCTGTCGCCAGGACGTTCGAGTTTGGACAGAGTCAAGTGCTACCGGCAAGGGCGAGGTCAATTCCACAGGCGCCGTGGAGGAAGGCCCGGAGAGATTCACGGCCTTGATCTACAATCTCGCGAGATGCCATGCTCTCATTGGCGGCCGATTAGGGATAGGGATGAGCGATGGTGGCATGGTCGCGAGTATCGCGATGTCCAGCCTGCCGGATGATCGGCGGAAGGCCATCGGCTTGCTCATCGGCGGTTCGCGCCAAGGTTATCATGGAACCCCCCTGAAATTCACGGTACCGGATCTCGCAGCCGGACTTGCGCGATCAGACAAGACAGCCAGGCAGGTTATGGAGAAACTGCGAATCCTTGGCATCGGGCGGGTGATTTCTGGGAGGGGTTCAGCCCCCACCGTATTTGAACTCAACCAAGATTACGCTTGGCTTTGCGGTGAGGAATTCGGGGACATGGTCAGTGGCCACTGTTGATTGCCACGAGTACGTCGCACCGGGGCTTATTTGTTCGGAGAAAATCCTATATATATAGATGTTTGTGTTTGCATAGCAATAGGTTATACGTCACACCAAAGACGATGAATCTGCCAGATTCTGTCAGATTTGACTTGCAATCTGCCACTACAGACTGCACTTATGAGGTGATATGATTGTCTGTGCTGCCTACGCGCGATTCAGTTGTGATCTGCAGAAAGATCGGTCAATAGAGGACCAAATTCGTCTGTGCCGCGCAGAAGCAGAACGGCGGGGATGGGTAGTCGGTGAAGATCAGATATATGCTGATGAGGCAATGTCTGGCTCCACACTCGAAAGCCGCCCCGGCATTCAGGCGCTTCTGCGAGCAGCCGAGGGCCAGTCTCGGCCCTTCGATTGCGTGATTGTTGAAGACACCAGTCGACTTTCGCGTAACAACATCGACATATTGACAATCGTGCGCGACTTGAAGGAGTTGGGCATATTCGTGCTCTTCGTATCAGATGGATTTGATACAAGGAACGAAGCACTTTCAGAGATTCTGCTTCCCGTCCATGGCATCAAGGATTCGATGTACTTGAGTAGCCTGGCATCAAAGTCTAGGCGCGGGATGGAAGGACAAATCCTGCGGGGCTATAATGCGGGGGGCAGGACTTATGGTTACAAATACATACCCATACCTGATCCCAGTGGAAAGCTCGATAAGAAGACTCGGATGCCCAAGGTTCTCGGAACCAGCATCGAAATCGATCCAGGGCAAGCAAAGGTCGTGAGGATGATTTTTGCGATGTACATGGCTGGAAGTGGACTCAAAGGCATCGCCACCCGCCTGACCGATCAGCACATCGATCCTCCTCGCAAAGCACAGCAGATTCGTCGCGGTAGAAATGTCGCGAGCTGGTGCCCAAACACGGTTCGCAGCTTCCTTCGAAACTCCAAATATGTCGGAGATTGGACTTGGAATAAGACCAAGGGAAATCGCAAGCGAAAGACCGGCAAGAGGACCTTCGTTGATCGCCCCAAGGAAGAATGGGTTGTAACCGAGCGTTCCGAGCTGGCTATCGTTGACAAGGGTATTTGGGATGCCGTTCAGCGTCGCATCGACGCTAGAGGTCACGAGAACAAGTGCGAATGCCGGGGGCCGAGAAGGAAATACCTTTTGTCAGGCCTGCTTCGCTGTGGTATCTGCGGAGCGAACTTGATTGTTTCGACGGTCAAGCCCGATGGTGAGATCGAGTATCGATGCAGTTTCAATTGGCAGCGAGGAGCCATAGCATGTCCTAACAATCTGAGAGTGAGGGGTTCTGAAGTCGAGGGGCAAGTAATTGACGCCCTCCGGAATCAACTCCTGAGACCTGAGATCATCGAGCTTATCGTCGCCCAGACGACGGCGATGGTTCGCGAGCAGCTTGAAGATCGTGATTCGGAGCGTCAAAGGCTGGTGCAGACGCGAGATAGGTTGAGCTGCGAGGTGCGAAATCTCATCGATGTGATTGCTTCCGACCGAAATGCCCCTGAATCGATTAAGAGTGCGATCTTGTCCAAGGAAGCGGATTTGGCGAGGATTGACCGGATGATCTCTCAGGTAACCAGTAGCTCCTTCAAGGATCTGCGTATCGCGCCCAGTAGGATTACTGACTGGCTGGCGGACCTGGAGGGATTGCTGAAAGAGGACATCGCTGCAGCGAGGGGCCAAATACGCGATCTCATCGGTACGTTAACCGCACGACCTTTGTCGACTCGCTCCGATCGGCATACGGGGATGTTACTCACAGGGAAACCCCGGGTCGAGGGAGTGTTGGGGATGTTGGGTGGAGTCTCCAATTTAAGTAATGGCGGGGGAAGGATTTGAACCTTCGACCTTCGGGTTATGAGCCCGACGAGCTACCAGACTGCTCCACCCCGCGATCTGGGTGTCAAATATACGCCGCCAAAGGCCCTTGTCAAGGCTTTCGTCAAAGTTTGTCCCCGGGTCAATCCTGGCCACACCACAAGTCACACCTGACCGGTTAAAACTTGATACCCGGCCCATATGCAGGCTATTCTGGCTTGGTGATTTCGGCATAAAGCCGAGATCACCGCGGCTAAACCGTCACCAATAACTGCCAACTCAGCCAAAGGCCTGACCCATGAACCGTAAACTCGCCGAAGGTGAAGCGTTTTTTGAGAAACAGCAACTCGAAAAAGCCAGAGAGTGCTTTTGGGAAGTTCTGCACGACGACCCCGAGTCCGTCCAGGCTTACAACAATCTTGGCGTGCTGGCCTTTCACCAGAAACGGTATCGTGATGCCGACCGCTTGTTTAGTCGGGCCCTCGAAATCGACCCCGGCTTCGACGAGGCATCGCAGAATCTGGGCGCCCTGAGCGACGCCTGTGGGCCGAGCTCGTTCACGCGATTCGCGCCGCCACGACTGGCCGGTCTAAATATCGCCGTCGTCAACACCTTCAACAACCGCTTCACCACGCTCTGGACCGATTACTTCGGCCTGACCAACCGCGTGCGGGTCGTCAAGCCGAATGGATACGAGGATCTCCTGGACCTGGGAGCCTGGGCCGATATTGTCTGGTCGGCCTGGTGCAACGAGCCGGTCATTTTCCTTTCACTGAACAAACGAGCGCCGCTGCTGATCAGCCATATCCGCTCGTACGAAATCCTCACTCCAGAATTCACCACCAAAATCAACTGGGCCAATATCGATCAGGCTATCTTTGTGGCGGATCATATTCGTCAGATTGCACTCGAGATCATCGCTCCGCCCTTTCAGTCGATACCGTCGGCGGTGGTGCCCAATTGTATCGATCTGGACAACTACCCCTTCTATCACAAAGCGCCGGGGCACAATGTCGCCTACGTCGGGTATGTCAATCACAAAAAGGGGATCAGCCTGCTGTTGCAGTGTATCGCCGCCGCCATCGCGCGTGACCATCGCTATCGTTTTCACTTGGCCGGTGATTTTCAGGAGAAGCGTTTTGAGGTCTATGTCAAACATCTGATCACCGAGATGGGTTTGCGCGAGCATGTCATCCCGCACGGCTGGGTTGATGATATCCCGGCTTTTCTGGCGGACATGGACTATGTCATCTCAACCAGTCCGTGGGAAGGCTGCCCCAACAATGTCATCGAAGCTATGGCGTGCGGGGTCAAGCCGCTGGTGCACAACTGGCGTGGCGCGCGGGATTTGTTCGGCGACGATCTGGTGTTCAACACGGTCGATGAGTTTATGACGCTGCTGACGTCGCCATCGTACGACTCACAGTCGTTGCGAGACCAGGTGTCACAAAAATACAACGCCGCCACCTGCCTGGCGCAGTTGGAGAGTGTCATCCTGAAGGCATGGGAGAAGAAGAAGGTGGGGGTGTGAGGTTGAAGTTGCATAGATTCATGGGCACGTTGCTGCAGGGATAAGATCGAGAAGCCGGAGCGTCAGCTGAACGCTTGGAAGAGAGAGGGTGCTCAATGCGCGGTATGTCCTTTGAAGTGAAGTCCCTGATCACGAAAGCACGAGAAGCTGCAATCCTGGCGGTTGAAACTTACAATAGACCAACGGCGACATTTCGCTCAGGCGCCTTTGTTGTTCTTATGGTAGTAGCATGGACTGCACTATATCAGGCCATTTTTCTTAAGCGTCACAAGAGACCTTTCTACAAAAAGAAGAACTCTCGGTTCTACGAGAAGATAGATGGGGATTACCGAGCTTGGGAATTGAAAGAGTGCATTAGCCAATTCCATGGAAGCAAGAATCCCCCGCAAAAATCGAACCAGCTGTTCTTTGTCGGGCTCAGAAACAAGATCGAACACAGGTCGTTGCCGCAGTTAGACCCGGTAATATTCGGAGAGTGCCAGGCGTTCTTGCTGAATTTCGAAGAGCTACTTTGCGGTGAGTTCGGGAACCGTTTTGCTCTCAAAACTGGGTTGGTATTTGCCCTCCAATTTTCCGATGTACTGCATACGGCACAGTCGAAGGCTATGACCACATTTTCGGAAAAGCAGTTCAAGACAGTAAAGCGCTACGTTGACACATTTCGCTCCTCTCTTAGCGACGATGTCGGCAAGGATCAGAAGTACAGTTTTCGCGTGTTCCTGGTTCCTAAGGTGAATAACCACGTCAAGAGTGCGGACGTCGCAGTTGAGTTTGTGAGGTATGATGCGTCACGACCGGAAGAAATGAAAAAGTATGAGCATCTTGTCACGTTCATTAAGGAAAAGCAAGTACCTGTCGTCAATTTGGGGTACTTGCGACCAACTCAAGTAATAAAAGAAATCACTGAGCGAACTGGGAAAAAGTTCTCTCATTACGATCATCAACTGTGCTTCCGTCACTTCCACGTTAGACCGAAGACGGGTGCCGAGGATCCAACGTTTACAGACGCGCGATATTGCTTCTATGACGAAGTTCACAAAGACTATGTCTATAAACCGGATTGGATAGAGTTTCTGATCCAGCAATTGAGGAAACCGAGTTTTCTCGGGGATCTGTACAACTCCAAGGACACGATCCTTGCGACCAAAGAGTGAATAGACGCCGACCGCCGCGCTGCCTCGCCTATGACGATGGGTGCGTCAGGTGAATTCCCACACGGCTTGGGCATGTTGATTGTTTGGATTCCTGTCTTTGGGCTGGTTGATGAACCCCTGATCGGCTGTCGTCCCCGGCGGAGACAAGCCCCGCCGCTACGCGCACAGGAGTGTAATTACCGCGTAGGGGGCGGTCTTGCGTCGCCCCGCATTCCTAGTTACCTACCGCTGAATGTTGAGTCGTGCCGGTTGGTTTTTTCAACACACCCCTGCGAGGGAATGACGATTCGATGATTCTGCCGCCGTCACCCTGCGACTCCGCTCAGGGTGACGCACGTGGTGTGTCTTATGTGCCATCGATGGGTGGCAGCCCATGTCCTGAGTCGGGTTTATTCGTTCGCTTAGCCAACTCTGGAACCCGATCTACCTGTCGCTGTAGGTCGACACCCCGAAGGAGTTTCGACAATGCCGGTCGGTCTGGAATGTGTCGAGACTCTAAGGAGTATCGACCGGCTTCTCACTTATCCCTATGAGCATCTCACAGCCACTCCTTGCGGCGGAAGAACCAGAGCAGCCCGCCGGCCAACGCTACTGCTATGCCCCAGAACAGGGGAT
>JBDRQZ010000424.1:0-2672 GCA_043826025.1 bacterium
CCGGGAGAGACAAACGACTTACTATCTGGGAAGTAACACAGCACTTGATCAAACAGCTTGAGAAAAGTGAGGATCATGCCGCAAGTCTGGTTCGCAAGGTTGGGGCCTTGGCCGAGACGGCTCGCGACCTCTCATATCGACTTTATAATATCTGCGAACGCAGGAAATGGGCGCAAGAGGCGTTCGCCTACAACGGCCTGGTGATTGCCTGGCCGCAGATAACGAAGAGAGCTGGCTCAGGAAAAGCCACTGGTGAGCAAGAAGAAATGGCGCTGTAAAGAGATTAAGCTATGGCAATAACAAATCATGAAAGAATTGGCAAGGCGCTCGAACTTCTGAATGCCGGCATGTTGCCCTTTGTCGAGCGAGAAATGAAGAGTGTCTTCAAAAAGAAATGGCTCGACGCAGTTCGTGACGGTATTCGCGCCGATCGCATCGGTGATGTGCGGGGTGACGTTGTCAAATGGGACACCCAGGCGATTTTGGCCGTCCTCTGGAATCACTGGAACGATGTTTTCAAGCGTACGCTGGGACATGCCGAGCGCTCGCTGGTGAGTGAGTTACGCGAAGTTCGCAATCGATGGGCACATCAAGATACATTTTCCACTGACGATGCTTACCGCGCGCTTGATTCGATACATCGGCTGCTTTCTGCTGTCACCGCTTTGGAGGCAAACGAAGTAGATCAGTTGAAACAGCAGTTGTTACGGACGCGCTTTGATGAACAAGCTCGCAGTCAGGTGCGTCGAGCTGCAGCGGTTGCCATCGAGGGCTCGCCCAAAGCCGGCCTGAAACCCTGGCGCGAAATCGCCACACCTCATGACGATGTCGCCAGTGGTCGATACCAACAAGCTGAGTTTGCCGCCGATTTGGCGCAGGTGTATCGTGCTGAAGGCGCTGCCGAGTATTCTGATCCTCAAGAATTCTTTCGCAGAACATTTCTCACGGATGGGTTGCGGGATCTGCTGACAGACTCGCTTCTGCGACTTTCCGGCAAGGGCGGCAACCCGGTCATCAAACTCCAGACGAATTTTGGGGGCGGCAAGACGCATTCGATGATTGCGCTCTTTCATCTGTTCTCAGGAGCAGAGCCTACGAGTCTCGCCGGTGTAGAGCAGATAATGGAACAAGTTGGCATATCCGCCATACCTGCATCGAGACGCGCCGTGCTGGTGGGAACCGCTCAGGGAGCGGCTTCCATCAGAACCACAAAAGATGGCACCGAAATACGGACCTTATGGGGCGAGATGGCTTGGCAACTGCTTGGGAAAGAGGGATACAACATTGTTGCCGATGCTGACAAGCATGGGGTGAGCCCTGGCTCTGATGCGCTCCGTAAACTCTTTTCGGCAGCGGCGCCCTGTATGATCCTGATTGATGAGTGGATCGCGTATGTCCGCATGCTGTATGGCAAGGATGATCTCCCTGCCGGTTCCTTTGATGCCAATCTGACGTTCGCTCAATCTCTCACTGAAGCAGCCAGAGCCACGAAGGGTGTGCAGGTAGTCGCAAGTATTCCATCCTCTGACATCGAAATCGGTGGAGAGGCCGGCAAGGAGGCTTTGACTCGGCTGGAGAACACCTTTGCGCGGATGGAATCGCCCTGGCGACCAGCGGGTGCGGAAGAGAGCTTTGAGATAGTCAGACGTCGGCTCTTCAAACCGATCGAAGACCTGGTCAGTCGCGACGCTGTCGTCAGGAAGTTCTCAGAACTTTATGGTGAGCAATCGCAGGAATTTCCTGCCGGTTGCAAAGAGACCAGCTACAAGAGGCGCATGGAGTCAGCTTACCCGATTCACCCGGAGTTATTCGATCGGCTGTATGAGGACTGGTCATCGCTGGAAAAGTTTCAGAGAACAAGAGGCGTGTTGCGGCTGATGGCAGCGGTCATCCATGCCCTGTGGGAGAGAAACGACAGTAGCCTGGTGATTTTGCCGTCCATGGTTGCACTCGATGACGACAATGTTTCCAAGGAGCTACTCAGATATCTTGACGGTCCGTGGTCCGCTGTTCTGGAAAAGGATATCGATGGCCCTAACTCTCTACCACTGAGGCTTGACCAGGAGAATCCCAATCTTGGACGCTATTCGGCGAACCGCCGTGTCGCCCGCGCTATTTTTGTCGGGTCGGCGCCGACTGTTGGATCCGCAAATAAGGGCATTGAAGACAGGCATATTAAGCTCGCCTGTGCTCAACCTGGTGAAAGCCCGGCGGTGTTTGGTGATGCACTTCGACGTCTGACGGACCAAGCTACGCATCTCTATGTGGACAAATCGAGATACTGGTATTCGCTGCAACCAAGTGTCACACGGCTTGCGCAAGATCGGGCACAGCAGTTCTCGAAAGACGAAGTGCACGAGGAGATCAAGCGAAGGCTGAGAAAGCAAGGACAACGAGGCGACTTCGCCAGAGTACATGCCTGCCCTGAGTCGAGTGCAGATATTGTCAATGACACCGATTCAAGATTGGTGATTTTCGGACCTGAGAGCTTTCACACAGCGAAGGACGAACAGAGTCCAGCGATGAAGTTTGCGCAGGAAATCCTGGAGAACAGGGGGACTGTGCCGCGAAGCTACAAAAACACGCTGGTATTCCTTGCGGCAGATAAGAGGCCGTTGCAAGACTTAGAAAGCTCGGTTCGCATATACCTAGCCTGGAGCTCTATCAGCTCC
>JBDRQZ010000425.1:0-4367 GCA_043826025.1 bacterium
ATCAGACCGAGCCAGAAGTTGATCAGGCCCGCCACCAGGAAGGGAATGCCCACGAAGGCGTAGATCGTCAAACCGACAATCCCAAAGACGATCTGGCTACCGATCGCACTCAGACCGACCACAATCGAGGGCCCGCTCTTCTCCCGCAGCAAGCGCCAGCCCTGACCTATCGCCTCAAACACGGGCTGATTGTCGAGGACAGCGGCCCGATAGGCCCAGGCAGCGACGACCTCGACTATAAAGATCAGCACCAGCCAGATCGGCAGAATCAGCAGCAGGGCCATCACGCCCACGATCGGCGTGGCGACAAAACCCAGCACGATTATGCCGCCGCAGATAATAATCGTCATCAGCGCCAGAACGAAGAGCATGGCCCAAAGTGCCAGGATGCGCCAGAAGTAAGCTAATCCGCGCCGGAACGAGTCTGCGACGGCGCCGCGCCCCCCCGATCCGATATCTTTGACTGCAACCATGAGGCTGCATTCGGCGAAGATCTTCAGAATCAGATAGACTAGCGCCACGAAGGCGGCGAACGCCACCAGACCCAGTGCGATCGCCGGCAGCCAGTCAGGCGAGGTCCAGTCGAAGTTCTCAGCCTTGAATCGCCCGGAAAGCTGCGGCAGACTGCCACCGGCATCGCCCAGCGAGATGAAGAACCCAAAAAACCAGAGCCACCAGTAGCGACCCGCGACCTTGAAAGTATCGTTGATCAGATTACCGTAAGACATCTACATTTTCACCTTGTCTGGTTAGACGCGCGATCATCCTTCTCGGTTTCAGCGAATCCGCCGACCATTTCCTTTCATTCTGTCTGCTTCTTAAGACAATGCGCAAAAGTTTGTTTGCGTCGGTGATCCTGCGCGGATATATTCCCAGACAATTTTCTGGAGCTGGCATGAAAACACTGAGTCACATATTCGCATTTTCGTTGCTATTCTTTCTGCTCCTGGTGCTGCCGCTGGGTCAGGCCAGTTCGCTTCTTGCAGCAGACAGCCATCCGGCGGCGACCGAGCAGGTTGCAACCGCTCAGCATGATACCCATGGCGACGAGCACGCCGCGATCGGCAAGGAGCTGCCGCTCTGGGCTTGCATTCCCTTTGCCGGAATCTTGCTGTCGATTGCCATTTTCCCAATTATCGCGCCCGGATTCTGGCACCATCACTTCCCCAAGGTGTCATTTGCCTGGGCGCTGATTCTCGCGGTGCCCTTTTTGATCGTCTTCGGCGGCGAGGCCGTTTATCAGTTGATGCACATCATGCTGGCGGATTACATACCCTTTATTATCCTCTTATGGGGGCTGTTCACAGTCTCGGGGGGAATCTATCTCCGGGGCAGTCTGGTCGGCAAACCGGCCACCAATCTGGTCTTCCTGATCGTCGGCACGTTGCTGGCTTCCTGGATGGGAACTACCGGCGCGGCGATGCTTCTGATCCGACCGCTGATTCGCGCCAACCGTCATCGCCATTACAAGATTCACACGATCATCTTTTTCATCTTTCTGGTCGCCAATGTCGGCGGTTCTTTGACGCCACTGGGCGACCCGCCGCTGTTCCTCGGCTTCCTGCATGGCGTGCCCTTTTTCTGGACCCTGCACATTCTGCCCCACATGCTGATCGCCGCGAGCTGCCTGCTGGTTGCCTTCTTCCTACTCGATACTCTTCTGCACCGCCGCGAACTGGCTCGTCACGCCAAGCCGGCTGAGCCGCAGAGCACAGCCGACACGGAGAAATTGCGGATCTATGGCGCGCACAATTTCCTGCTCTTGCTCGGTATCATGGGCGCGGTGCTGATGTCGGGCTCCTGGCATGCCGGTGAGTTCCAGATCATGGGTGTTCATATGACCATTCAGTCATCATTGCGCGATTTGCTGATTATCCTGATCGGTATCGCCAGTCTTAGAACCACGAAGAGAGAATATCGCACCTCCAATGGCTTCACCTGGTTCCCGATTCTGGAGGTCGCTTATCTATTCGCCGGGATCTTTGTGACGATTATCCCGCCATTGTTGATCCTCAAAGCGGGCACCGAGGGTTCGGCGGCGTTCCTGATAAATGCGGTCAATAAACCATTTCATTATTTCTGGATCGCCGGGGCTCTCTCCTCATTCCTCGACAATGCGCCGACTTATTTGACCT
Organism: bacterium; assembly: GCA_043826025.1. Lineage (GTDB taxonomy): Bacteria > Zixibacteria > MSB-5A5 > CAIYYT01 > CAIYYT01 > JBDRQZ01. The sequence goes on from JBDRQZ010000425.1 coordinate 2,136, forward strand.
TCTTCAATCTGGCGCTCGGCAAGCTGAGTATCGCGCCGCATCTGGTGACCGGCATTCTCAGTGGCGCGGTGGAGCATATCAATTCCGCCAATTTTGTCACCGATCTGAAGGCGATTTCCGCCGGCGCTGTCTTCTTCGGCGCGATGACCTATATCGGCAATGCGCCCAATTTCATGGTGCGTTCTATTGCCGAGGAATCGCAAATCCGCATGCCGAGCTTCTTTGGTTATATGCTCTGGTCGGTTGCGATTCTGATACCGCTCTTTCTGCTGGTGACTTTTATCTTTTTCTAGTTAGCCGGGAGTATCGAAATGTTCAATAGAATCCTCTGCCCCACGGACTTAAGCAAAGCCTCGCTGACCTCAATTGCCAAAGGTGTTGAGCTGGCGCTGCTCTGCGATGCCGAGCTGATCCTGCTCAATGTCCGCCCCGAGTTTATGAGCAAAGAAGCGATGGTGATGAGCCGTGTCTCGACCTATGGCATCCATCAGCATGAGAAGGATATCGCGCTGGCGGCCAAGGAGATAATGAGCGAGGAGTTGCGCCGTGTCGGTGGCGGCGAACTCAAACATCAACTGATCCTCCGCGAAGGCGAGCCGCATGAGGAGATTCTGGCGACCGCCGAAGATCTGAAGTGCGACCTGATCATCATCACCACCAGCGGCCGCAATCATCTGATCGAGCATATCAAGGGTTCCGACGCCGAGCAGATGCTATCACGCACCCATGTGCCGATGCTGATCCTCCCGGTGACCGAGGCCGAAAAGAAAAGTGAGTAGATTTCAGAACTTTTTTCTTGACACTCCGTAATATCCGGAATAAACTAGCCGAACCTTAGATTGAGTATAGATAGAGAGTCCGTTAGAAACCGTGGACCCGTTAGCTTGAGGGAACGAAAGTTTAATGCTCTACATCAAGCAACAGACTAGTGGCATGAATCAGGCAGGAGTATGCCTGTTTTCGTCCAGAGGGGTCCCGCGCGGGAGGTCTCGACTATCAAACTGATACGTCACAGACAAGCGAGAGTTTTCGCAGCCGGACCCAGCAATTTGGGCCCGGCTTTTTTGTTGCAGATTGCGATGTCGCCGGGCAACCAGAGAGTTTGAATTGCAGTAAACAAACCATGCGAGGTTGACCATGGAAAGCGCTTATTGGGAACAGGAAAAAGATTACAGCATCGGCGCCAAGGCCGCGCTCAAGCGTCTGCTGCCGTTGTTAAGTCCGCACCGGAGACGCCTGATCGGCAATCTCGTGCTGCTGATTATCGCTACTGCCGCGACGATTTTGGCGCCGGTAGTGGTGAGGCATGCGATCGACGACTATATCGTTCCCAGTGACACTGGAGAGGCGGTGGTCGAGTACGGCGGCATGGTCGTGCTGGCTCTTGCGTATGCAGGTCTCATGGCCGTCTTCCTGATCGGCAGCTACATCCAGCGCGTGCATCTGGAGATCATCGGACAGGATATTATCACCGCGCTCAAACAACGCTGTTTCGAACATATCTCCTCGCTCAACCTCAACTTCTTCGACAAGAACCCGGTTGGGCGGTTGATGGCGCGGGTCGAATCGGATGGCGAATCGTTGCGACAAATGTTCGCTTCGATTGTGGTCATGCTGGTCGGTGACCTGCTGCTGGTGGTCGGCATGTTGGGCATCATGTTCTACACCAACTGGCGGCTGACTTTGCTGGTGCTTTCCGTGGCGCCGATCATCATGGTGTTGATCTACGCGTTCCAGAAGTACACGACGCCCCGCTTTCTGAAGGTGCGTCAGCGGGTCGCGGATATTATCGCGACAATTACCGAGTATCTGCAGGGTATGAGTGTGATTCAGGTTTTCAACCGTCAGAAGGCGGCACGGGAACGATTGAATGAAGCTAACCGCCGCAAGTTCGTGATCGAGCGGAATGCCGAATGGGGCGTGGTCAGCTTCTTCAACACGATCTTCTTCCTGCAGACAGTGGCGATCGCTCTGGTGCTCTGGTTTTCCGCCGATGTCGTCGCTGGGGCGGCGGTCTCGGTCGGCGTGATCCTGATGTTCATTCAGTATATCCGCCGCTTTTTTGAGCCGGTACATCGCTTTGCCGAGGAGATTCATGTGATCCAAAAGGCGATAGCCGGGGCAAGGCGGATTTTCGGATTGCTTGACAGCAATGAGATCATTCCGGAACCGCTTCGGCCGGTTGCCTGGCCGAAGTTTGAGGAGGTCATTAGTTTTGAAGATGTCTGGTTC
>JBDRQZ010000426.1:0-2874 GCA_043826025.1 bacterium
AAGAATGAAACCTTTCTTGAGTTCCGGGGTTGCCAGCTTGCCCTTGACCATACCTAGAATCAGCTCATCCGGCACTAATTTGCCGGCATCCATAAATTCCTTGGCCTTGGTGCCCAATGCCGTACCGCCACTGACCTCAGCTCGAAGAATGTCACCGGTCGACAGGTGAGCGATGCCCATACGCTTCGCCAGCACCTTAGCCTGAGTCCCCTTGCCGGAACCTGGCGCACCCAGAAGGATAAAGCGGTTCAATACGACCTCCCGCGGATCTTACCCTTCTTCATGAAGCCGTCATAATGACGCATCAGAAGGTGAGATTCAATCTGCTGCAGCGTATCGAGCGCCACACCGACCACGATCAGGATACCGGTACCACCGAAGTAGTACTTGACCCCTACCTGCTGAATCAGGAAGTAGGGCATCACGGCAATGATCGCAAAGAAGAGTGCGCCCGGCAGCGTGATCCGGGTGAGTACCTTGTCGATGTACTCCGCCGTGCGCTGCCCCGGACGAATGCCGGGGATGAAAGCACCCTGCTTCTTCATGTTATCCGCCATGTCCACCGGATTGATCACAATCGCCGTGTAGAAATAGGCGAAGAAGACAATAATCGCCGCGTAGACGATGTTGTACATCAAGGCACCGGGCGATAGATAGCTGACCACCTCGGCGACAAAGTCGGAGCCGGGGAAGAGAGTCACCAAGGTCGCCGGTGCAAACATGATCGACTGCGCAAAGATAATCGGAATAACGCCAGCCGTATTCACAGACAAGGGCAGGTGAGTCGTAACCCCGCCGACTACCTTGCGGCCGACAATTCGTTTGGCGTGCTGCACCGGAATCCGCCGCTGCGCGCGTGTCACGAGAATAATCGCTGCAATCGTCAGGATGATTACTCCGATCAGCATCAACTCGGTGAAAATCGTCCGCTGTCCCGAGCTCAGGTCGACGAATTCATCGACGACCGCCTGCGGGAAGCGCGCGACGATACCGACGAAGATGATCAGCGAGATACCGTTACCGATACCGCGCTCGGTTATCTGTTCACCCAGCCACATAATGAAGATCGTGCCGCAGGTAAAGGTAATCATCGTCAGCAGATGAAAACCAAGACCGCTGACGGTCACCACCGAAACACCCGGCTCCATCTGCACCGACTTCAACCAGACCGAGACGCCGAAAGACTGAATCAGCGCAATCGCCACCGTTCCATAGCGGGTGTACTGCGTGATCTTGCGCCGCCCTTCCTCGCCTTCGCGTGAGAGCCGCTGGAAGTAGGGGAAAATCGGCGTAAGGAGCTGAATGATAATCGAGGCCGAGATGTAGGGCATAATACCCAGCGAGAACACTGTAGCACGCTGGAAAGCGCCACCGACGAACATATCGAACATGCCGAAGAGCGTACCGGCCTGCTCGGAGAAAAACGACTGCAGAGCGGCAGCATCAATACCGGGTGTCGGAATATGACCACCGATTCGATAGACCACAAGAATGCCGAGCGTAAACAGGATGCGCTCGCGCAGTTCTTTGATCTTGAAGATATTGCGTAGCTTTTCAAAGACTACCACTTGATAATCTCCACCTTGCCGCCGGCCGCACTGACTTTCTCCCGGGCGCTTTTCGACGCGCCATGGACCGTCAGATTAAGACCGACTTTCAATTCACCCTCACCCAGTATCTTAACCGGCCGATTCATTGACTTAACCAGTCCCTGGTCCCGCAAATCCTGGTGCGTGACGATGCCACCCGCCTCGAATTTGCGTGCCAAATCGTCCAGATTGATCACTTGAAACTTGACTAGGTTGAGACTGCGGAAACCGCGCTTGGGCACCCGACGCACCAAGGGCATTTGTCCACCCTCGTTCCAGGCACGTCGTTTCGCGCCGGAACGCGCCTTCTGGCCCTTGTGGCCCTTTCCGCTGGTCTTACCTGTACCGGAGCCGCAACCACGACCGACGCGTTTGCGTGTCTTGGTCGAGCCCTTCGGCTTCTGCAATCCGTAGAGCCTCAACTCTCAACCTCCTCCACTTTCACCATAAATTCCACGGCCTTGATCATTCCGTGAATCTGCGGCGTCTCTTCATGCACCACACTGTCGTGCACGCGGTGCAAGCCCAGCGCGCGAATCGTGGCGCGGTGTCTTTGGATTCTGCCCGAAAGCCCGCGGATCTGCGTGATCCTGACCTTCCTAGTCATCCTGGGCCACCTGTTCAATCTCGCGATACTCAAGCTGCTGTTCTTTCGTGCGCAGGCGCAGCAAGCCTTCCATCGTCGCCTTGACAATGTTGTGCGGACTACTGGAGCCAAGCGACTTCGTGAGAATATCCTGGATACCGGCATTCTCGAGCACCGCACGCACCGGACCTCCGGCGATCACACCCGTTCCCGGAGATGCCGGTTTCAGCAACACTCTTGCCGCGCTGAAACGTCCGGTCACCTGGTGGGGGATCGAAGTACCCAGCACGGAGATTTTGATCATTGCCTTGCGCGCCGCCTCGGTGCCTTTGCGGATCGCTTCCACAACCTCCGAGGCCTTGCCCAGGCCGATACCAACCGAGCCTTTGCGATCGCCAACGCTGACCAACGCCGTGAAAGAGAAACGTCGGCCGCCTTTGACCACTTTGGCGACTCGATTGATATGAATCACCTTTTCCTGGATTTCCAGTTCGTCAGTTTCGTAGGGACCCAAGTTTAAAACCTCAGACTAAATATTAGAATTCCAAACCAGCTTTGCGGGCGCCCTCGGCAATCGCTTTCACCCGCCCATGATAGCGGTAGCGGTTGCGGTCGAAAACGACCTGCTTCAGACCAAGTTCCATCGCCTTCTTGCCGAGCGCTTCGCCAACCAATTGCGCGACTTCGGTCTTGGTCTTC
>JBDRQZ010000427.1:0-8417 GCA_043826025.1 bacterium
CGTTCGCGCCGGGGGTCCCCTGCTCCTTCACATCCCAGTACTCATAGGGCAGGAAAAGACTGTCAAGTGCGTCGCGGTAGAGATGGCTCCAGTCCGGACGCCCCTCGCCCAGATCGTCATCATCATCATCGACCAGCAGAATCTGCGTGCCGCCCAGGAATTGATACAAGGTCAAACCGGAATCGGCCAAAGGCGTTGCCGATTGGAAATCAAAGTCGAATCGCGCGTTCACCGGGTCGAGATCGGCGGGAATCGTGAAGTCGAGCGGATTGTCGAGGTTGATGTACTCCTGACCTCGCGCGACCAGAGGAAACGCCAGTTGATTCTGCTCGAGATTGAGTCCCGGCACAGTCGAGGTCATGGTCACCACCACTTGGGTCGCGTCGCGCCAGGAGTTTTCGAGATTGAAGTATACTTCAATCCGCTCACCCGGGTCGCAGATGCCATCGCCATCACCATAAGTAGCATCGCTAAACTGAACCTCGTTCAACATCAGGTTCGCGCGACTATACATGATATCGATGTTGCAGGAGATCGCTCCGGTCTCTGAGTCCTGCTTGATGTTCCAGACCGAAATCTGGTTGGAGGCGCCGTAATTCGAGGAGTTGTCCGGCCAACTGCGGTCGGAGAATTCAACAGATTCTCCCAAAGGACCGGGATAAGCATCGTAGGCATCCCCCGAGCCTTGGTTATTCTCGAGCTGAAACAGCCCATCCGCCTGCTCCAACGCGATTCGCAGGTGATCGTCATGCTCCAGGTCGTTGGAACCGGGAATATTGTCATCACAGTGCCAGATCAGAAGGCCTGCCCCGGGCAGCGTGTAGTCGAAGCCCTGCTGCCGGCGATTCTCCACCATGAAATACTCTTTGCCGGAAACCGTCGGCAGCATGATCCGGTAGCGCACCGAATCGGCCTCCGCAGCATTCAATACTACATCGGAGAGATTGCCGGTCACATTGATTGTTTGACCAAACACGCCATAAAGTGAATCGAGCACATACTTGCTCCAGCCACAGAAGTGCGACGGACTCTGGCCACCGCCGTTCCAGGAACCGCCGCTCATCAAGCCCCAGTCACCGATACCCGTCGAGAGGTAGCTGACATCATAGAGATCGGGGAGACCCAAAGTATGACCGAACTCATGACAGAACACCCCGATATGGCTGAGAGTGCCTGTTGCCTCCTCAGGCTCTGTCGAATAACGCATGACTGTTACGCCATCCTGACTCTGATAGCCGCCGGCGACATTCCAGGCATGAGACCAAATGTGAAGTGTATCACCTCCACTGGACTCCTCTGCGCCCCGACCGGCGTGCACAACGAAAATTCCCTCCACGGTGCCGTCGCCGTCGTTGTCATATAGCGAGAAGTCGATATCGGGATCGGCCGCAATGCAGGCATCTTTTGCCATCGTCTGCGCGTTCGGCTGCTGCCACTGCGTACCATACTGATAGCCATGATATTCGGCGTAAGTCAGCGGCATACGGTACCAGCCGGCGACCTCACCCTCGATCAGCAAATTGCCATAGGAATTCTCAAGGTAGAATTCCGTCAGACTCCCGAACGGCATCACCCCGCGCGAAAAGAGAATGTCGTAGAAATCCGCCGCCGTCGCATCAGCGACCGCCCCGCCGCTGGCCGGGTTGTCGCTGAAATCGACCAGAATCACCAGCACTCGCAGGCGCGCCGTATCGGCACTCAGGCTGGTTCTGGCCGGGAAAGAGAATGACAGGGGCTCAAGTTGATCTGCTCCCGCGGCTCGCATTTTCGCCAGTTTTTGCGCGAGGAGCGGCAACTCGCCGCGTTCGCGGTAGTGTTGCACAACCTCGGGTGATGGCGGCATTGCAAGCGCCACCCCAGCAAAAAGAGAAATGATGAGGAGTAGTAGTGTTGTTTCCAGTCGTTGCAGTCTACGCATGCCGATTCTCCGCCTTCGAGTCTCACCGCCCCCACCACCAGCAATATAGGGTCCACCCGAGGTGGTACCAATTGCTATTTTAGTAGAACCATCTTGCGGGTCAAAGAGTTTCCGGCGAAGCTGAGGCGATAGAAATAAACTCCCGAGGCAACCACTTGACCATCGCGAGCGGTCGATTGCCAGACGATTCGCTGCGGGCCGGCGACGGCGGCAGCATCAGTCACGTAGACCAGGCGACCGAGCAGGTCGAAGATCTCGAAGCGGTAGGCGCCGGCCGAAGGCAGAGAAAACTCCACCACCGTCTCGGCGTTGAAGGGGTTGGGGTAGTTCTGTTGCAATGTGAAAGTTTCAGGCAGAATCAACTCTTCAGTGTCGTCGATGGCGGTCGCGGTCAGATAGCGCTCCTCGGCACGATCCAACGACTGGATGATTCCGATGTCGCTATTGCCGACTGCGATTGCAGCAGCAATGCGGAGCGGCTCATTGAGGGTGGTTTGGCTCGGGAATCTGAGCAGCAAGACCTGATCGCCGACGGAATTCGAGAAGTTCGTGGGGTTGGCGGTCAACCACTCAGCCTTTTCGACATCGGTGGCCACACCCGATTTATACAATTCGCCATCGACCGCAGTGGCCATGGCTCCGCCGGACAGGACCCGCACCCCCAACTGTGACTGGCCACCACTCGACCGTCCCAGCCAGTCGCCGGCTTCGGCAACCAATACTTCACCACCAACAAGATCGACATCCAGCGCCACGCCGATCTGCAAAGGACCAGCCCCTGAATTGGAACTCTCATACTCAAGCACCAGATAACTCTGCTGACCCAGACTCACGCCTAGCTGCGCGGTCTGAGTGACCTCAAACGCCCCGGTGGCGTCGGTGAACTTGCAGACGCTCTCCCAGCCATCGCCATCCTGCCCAACGTCGAATCCGCTGGCAGCCAGCCAGTCCAGCTCACCGGGAACCGCGTCGATGACCTCACCTGTCTGATCGACAACCATCAAGCTCAGCGAAGAAAGCACTTCGGAACCCAACACCGCCGCCTTCAGATTCTCGGCCCTGCCGAAATTGGTCAGGTCGACTTCGAGTCGGTCAGTTTCGGCGTGCAAGACAGCGCCGGTGATCGGCTGGTCGCTGACCAACGTGAACTCCAGGGAGTTGAGGAAGCCGAGCTCGGTGCTATAGGCATCAAGCTGAAAGAGCAGCGGCGTCCCAGAAGCCAGTTGATGGTCCAGCTTGACCAGGAAGGGGTCGGCACCCGCGGCGACCTGTTCGCCATCATCCGCCCGCCCGAGATAGACACTGTCTTTGAGCACCACAACCTGATTCGACTTACAGCGCAACCGCGCCCAGAGATCATCTATCGAGAGATTGCTGTTGGTCAGCACGACATCCAGTGATGAAGTCACGCCATGGGTGAGCACACTGCTGCCGCCCGCGCCGATCGTAACATCGGTCAGCAGTAGTTTCGGCTTGCTGGGAACAGGCAGCAACTCCATGGCCGCGGCGACGTCGATCAAGCCCCAGCCATAGTCATTGTCCTGACCTACCGGTCCCAGATCGCGCGCCGAAGCGAGCAGCGCGCTTTTGATCTGCTCAACTGTCGCGTCCGGGTTGTACTCGCGCAGCAGGGCAACAGCTCCCGCCACCAGCGGCGCTGCCATTGAGGTACCGGAGATCACGCGATAGGTGCCATCTTTGTAGGCTGATCTGATCCCTACCCCGGGAGCCACCAATTCCGGCTTGATATCGCCATCATCGCAGTTGCCCGGCCCACGACTGGAGAATGAGGCCACCGGCAGATTAAGCAGGGTCTGGTCGACAGCACCGACTGAGAAAGCATTCCCCGGACCGCTGGCTCGATCCGCCGGATTGCGAATCGTGCCCTGATCGGGGCCCTCGTTGCCGCAGGCGAAAATCGCGACCACTCCGAGTGCTTCAAGATTGTCAATTGCCTGCCAGAAAGTCTCATCGCAGGGATTCATCAACCCCGCCGGAATGCCCCAGGAATTGCAAAGTACATCGGGAAGGTCAGACACCGTACTAGGATCGCCATCGGGATCAGCGGCCCACTCGAAAGCGGCGATGATATCCGAAATAGTCTTGCTCAAAGACTGCCCGCGATCAACCACTGCCGCCGACATCCACTCCGCATTGAAAGCCACGCCGATTGTATCAGCCCCGTCACGTCCCACCATCAGACCCATCGTGTGTGTGCCATGCCCCGCCAGATCAATCGGCAACTCAGTCCCGAAGGGATCGAACCAGGCTGCTCCGGTGTCGCCTAGATTGCCACGCCAGCGCCCGGCCAGCGCCGGATGGTCACTCTCCACTCCGGTGTCAAAACTGCAAACCAGCCTGCCGCGCCCGGTATAACCCTGATTCCAGAGCTGCCGCGCGCCGATAAGGTCGATCCCGGACCAACTGCCGCTGTTTGTCTGCGCAGCCGCCGCCGAACTGACCGGCGCCACCAATTGTAACGGCGCATCCTCAACCAGGTAGTGTATCTCAGGGCTGACTGACAGAACCGCCAACGCCCTGGCCTTCACGCGCAACTTGACGACATCGGCGATCCAGTACTCGCGCTCAACCACCAGATCGCCACTCTCGATCAGCTCCGGAAAGGAAGCGGCAAAGCGGCGGGATTGGCTCTTGTTCTGCAGATCTCTGATCAGCATCTGATGCTGCACCGCCAGTCGAGGAGTCTGAAGCGTCTGCGACTTCGCGAGCTTCAGCTGTTCGGAGCCATCCTCCATAAAGGCCAACACTGTTACTGAGGTGTCGTTTAGCTGGCCGAGTGCGACTAATCCGGGGGAGAGCTTGCCTGGCGACTCTGAACGGGCAGAAATATTGGCTGACAGCAGAATAAGCGAGCTAAGGAGTGCTATGACGCAGAGTTTTCTCATTATACTCTGGTTTGAGCAATTGCCGTGCCGCTGTCCTGAGGGCAGGAATTAGGTGAAAGATCTTTCATCTGCTGCCCAGCAGGAGCGAGCCGGATACTATAAGTAATTGATATTAAACAATATAGATGGTTGAGACGTATTGCGATGGGCAGGACACCGAGTTCCAAGACGCATCCGGCTGCAATTTAATGTCGCACGGTAGTGCAGACTAAGGTGTGAAAAGATTTGCAGACTCAGTTTCGGGCGTTGCCTGAAGGAACCGAGAGAGTTATCATTTGTGATGATGCCTCGCGGGATCAAGATACTGCTGCTGCTGCTGGCGGTGACAATCGCTGTCGTCTACTACCTTGATTATCATGGGCGACCATTCTTCGAACAGCTCACTGTCGACGAGCTTTATCACGATCAGTCGGCCGATGCGATTGCTCATGGCGCCCTCACTGCCACAGAACCATTCTTTCGCGCGCCCTTCTATTCCTATTTCCTCGGGCTGGTCTTCGCCCTCTCCGGGTCCAGCGTTGCCGTCGCGCGTCTGATCCAACTGCTCCTCGGAGCACTGTTGCCGCTGTTGACCTACCTGGTTGCCGGCAGACTCTTCTCGCGCAACGTGGCGGTGATTGCAGCGCTGCTCACTCTGCTGTGCGGCGATCTGATTTACTTCTCCGGTGAACTGCTGCTTGAATCACTGCTGGCGCCACTGCTGCTGGTCGGCTGGCTACTCTACGCGAATCTGGGGGAGAAGCAATCATTGCCTCGTGTCGCTCTGCTGGGGTTGCTCGCGGGCTGCCTGATAGTCACGCGCCCCAACATGGTTATCTTCGCGCTAGCCTGGCTGCCTGCGGTGCTCCGGGCCCCGCGGGCAGACAACAGCAGCGGTGGTGGGAGGCGGGTCGCCAGCTACCTGGCCTTGCTGCTGCTGCCGATCAGTCTGACATTGCTGCACAACCTGTCGCGGGAGGACCCGGCACTGACGCTGGCGACGCAGGGAGGGATCAACTTCTATCTTGGCAACAATCGCGCCGCCGATGGCGCGAGTGCTGTTATGCCGGACCGCTCAGGTTATGCCTGGCAATTCGAAGACCTCAGATACCTCGCCGAGACCGAAACAGGCAAGTCGCTTACCGCGGCTGAGGTCAGCGGTTACTACTACCGGCAAGGCTTGGCTGAGATCCGCGCCGATCCGGTTGGCTGGCTCGGACTGCTGCTGCGCAAAACATATCTCTTCTTCTCGGCGCTCCCACTTTCCAACAATCGTGACCTGGGTGCCTTCTGGCAGAATTCCGCGGTCCTCAGATTCCTGCCGATCGGCATGTGGTTTCTCGGTCCGCTGGGGTTGGTCGGAATGCTGATCGGCTGGCGACACTCGCCGCAAGCAAGGGCAATGGTGCTCGGCACTCTGCTTTATTCCGCCAGCTTTATCCTGTTCTTTGTCAATTCACGTTTTAGGGCACCGATCCTGCCTCTACTAGCGATCTTCGCAGCACAGTTCTTGGTCTGGGGATGGCGGAATTTCAGCGCTCGTCACTGGCGGAAGCTGCTCATCGGCATGTCTGCCGCATTGTTTCTTCTGTTGGTCGCCAACTTAAACATCTACCATCTCTCGCTAGCGAATCGCGCCCAGGAGCACTTTAGCAGAGGCAATTTTCTGCTGCGCCAGGGGGATCATCCCGCCGCGATTGAGGAATACCGAGAGGCGCTTGAAGCTGAACCTCACTTGACGCAGGTGCGGCTTAATCTCGGTGTCGCCTATCTGCGCAGCGGGCAACCAGACTCCGCGCAGTTCTACTTCCTGGCTGAAGATTCCTTAACCGATGGCAACGCCGCGGCCCTGAGCAACCTCTCATTCCTGGCCCGCCGGCAAGGCAAGCCAGTGCAGGCACTCGACTACGCGCGCCGGGCTTTTGCGCTGAAGCCGTATCTGGAGGATGCCCGGCTCAATCTCTGGCACGCCTGGCGCGCCGGTGGGCACTCAGACAGTGCCTTTGTCCAGATCAACCGTTGGCGACGGTCGCACGAACTTTCGCCCCAGGAGCAACTGCTTTTGGCGGCGAGTGCTCTCGATCTGGGCCGCGCGACAGAAGCGATTCCCGTGCTGCGCCGGCTCCTGAATCCGGAGCCGGTGAATCTGCAGCCGGAATACGCCGAGCTCAGCCAGCCACCGCGTCTACTGGGCGCTTTGGATTCAGTCGAGTTCGCAAGGTTAGTCCATTACAATCTCGGCACAGCTTATGGGCAACTCGGAGATCTCGATTCGGCTGTTATCCAACTGCGTGCCGCCGTAGCAATCGACCCCAGTTTCTCAGAAGGATGGATCAATCTCGCCTCAGCCCTGATGTCGCAGAGTAAATTGCCCGCTGCCGAGGAGGCGCTGCACCATGCCGAAGCTCTGGGGGCGTACCTTGTAACCGTCTACTTCAATCTGGCCCTGACCAGCTTGCGGCAGACAGATACTTCCGCCGCGCGCCAGTATCTGCGTCAATCCCTTGAGTCAGACTCCACTTTCGCCCCTGCCCGGCAACTCCTCAGTCGACTGCAATAGAAAAGCCGGAGGCTGATAGCCTCCGGCTCTTAATTTCCTGCTTAGCAGAGCTCATCGCTCTCGGTTATTCTTTAAACCACGCCATCATCTTCTCGATGATCCCCACAGTCTGCTCCTTTGGCAGCAGATACCAGGAGAATCCGAAAACCGCGCTCTTGAAAGTTCGAGCATCATAACGCAGTCCGCAGACTCGTCCCTGCAGAGACTCAACATACTGCTTCAGTGAATCCGGCACGAAGTCGCCATAGTAAGAGTCGATCAACAAGAGAGGCTCGCTGAAAAGATCGCGGGCAAAATAGGCCGTGGCCGGCGCACCGCGGAACGGATAGGGGTAGTTGAGCGAGTCCCGTTTCACCCAGTAGATCAACAGCCGGTCCAAATCTGGTGTGAGGTTCTCAAAACCTTTACCCTGAATCGCCAGCGCCTTGATGAACTGCTCATTCCCCTGGATCAATTCGGGACAAGTGTCGAGGACGCACCCGGCCGCAAGCGACCAGCGCGAATAGGACTTGTCCCAAAGGGGGAAGTACATACCCTTGACGTCGAAATACTTGACCGGCATGTCCTGCGCCGAGAACCCGACATACTTCGGAGTCTGGGCGCTGCCGAAAGCGACGAAAGGTATCGGCGCCCAAACCATGACATTACCGCCCAGATCCATATACTCAGCCAGCACATCGAAGTGCCCCTTGGTGAGGGTCGAAAGTCGTTGCGCGGCAGCCGCACCATCGTCGAGAACTATATAGTTCCGATACCTTGCCAGCAACTCGCGGTCCGGCAAACGAACGTCATCTTCAGGCCAGAGGAAAAGCGCATCACCGTACCCTGCCTGCGTAAAGACGTCCTCGACATAGGCTTTCAAAGAATCAAGGGGGCGTATCGTCACCGTACTGCCGTCCGGCAGTTGGAATGTCTCCTGCGAGAGGAATCCGCCGATGATGTCCGAGGTGATCAACTGTGTCGGGAGGTTGACGATCAACTCATTCTCAAACCTTGGATTTACTGCTTTGAACGCGACATAGGCTGGAGTCGGATCGGGCACAAACGCATCATC
>JBDRQZ010000428.1:0-3631 GCA_043826025.1 bacterium
CAGCGAGAGCACAAGTTTCATGACCGCCCCTGCCACATAGCCGCAGAAAGTGCCAAAACCGGCTTTGCAGGCGTCGCGGAATTCCCGCCCAATCAGAAGCTCGAACACAACCGCCCCGATGAGTGGACCGAAAATCAAACCGACCGGTCCACCGACAATGATTCCGACAATTGTCCCGACAATTGCCCCGATGATCCCCCAGCGGGAGGCGCCGAGTCGCTTGGCGCCATAAATCGCGGCGAGATAGTCCATGACCAGCACGATGGCGGTCAGAATGCCGAAAGTGATCAAGTAGGTAGCACCGATCTCCTCGAAGCCGGTAAAGATGCCATAGATCAAGGCCATCACCCAGACAATCGGCAACCCAGGGATAATCGGCAGGGCGGCACCGACCAGCCCGAAGAGCATCCCCAGTAAGGTGATCGTCAAGAGCAGAATGTAGCCGATGTCCATCTATCCTCTGCACCTCGCGTCAATCGTAAGAAGAGATTGTTGCGCTTAGCTGCAATATGATGCTCTGTCGAACGCTGGTTGTCAAGTGATCGCTCTGGTCACCGGCGCGGCTCGCCAGAAATAGAGCAAGAGCGACAGGGCCAGACCGGGAAACACCGGTTCGAGGCCCAGCCAATAGCTGCCGGAATCGGTCCAGTTGGCCGAGAGCAGCCAGAACAGTGCAATGATGCCGGAGAGCAGCATCGAGATCATTGTCAGCCCGGCAGAGAGCCGTCGACGGCCCACAAATGTCGAGACCAGAGGCACCAGCAGCACCGGGGTCGCAACTGAGCCGAAGTGATGCCAGATATCGACAACTGAATCGAGATAGAGAGCCAGCAGCACCGCACTAACTGCGGTCACTATCAGGCCGATCCGCGTGTAGTAAGTGATCCGGCTCTCCGACTGTCGGAACCAGCCGCAGATGATGTCTTTGCCCAGCGTGGAGGCGGCGATAAATGAATAGGAATCGATGGTCGACATCACCGTGGCCAGCAAAGCAACCGCGAACAAGCCATTCAGTCCGACCGGGAGCACCTGTTGCGCCAATGCGGGAAAGGCCGCTACCGGGTCGGTGGTAGAGGGCAAGAGCGCCCGAGCATAAAGTCCGCAAGCGGTAGTCAGCAGGTCGAAGACCAGCCAGAAACCAACCGAGATGATGATGCCCCGACGCGCGACACTCTCACTGCGCGCCGCGAAACAACGTTGATAGAAAGTCGGCTCAATCAGAGTCGCGAGCGCCAGCACGTACCAGACAGCAATGTACCAGCCGGAGTTGCCGCCATGCCAGGTGAAATGTGTCGTCGGAACATTGGCGCGCAGAAAGTCGAGCCCCCCATAACCGCTGACCAACACAACAAACAACACCCCAAAACCGAGATACATCAGCACCATCTGCACCAGATCGGTGCGCACCACCGAGGAGAAGCCGCCCATCAGCAGATAAGCGACTGAAAAGATGGTGCCGACAATGACCCCGATCGCGAAGGGTAGCCCCAAATACTGCTCCGCCAGAATTCCCAAAATCAGGACATAAGCCGCCGGCACGGTGACGATGAATAGCACGACTGCCCCAAAACCGGCAACGTGACGACCATAGCATTCGTTCAGCCGATCAGGAATGGTTAAAAAAAGTGTGCGGCGCGCCTTTCGCGCCAGCAAGAAGGCAAAGAGCAGTGCGGCAATGTAATATGGAATCCCGAATACTAACCAATTGGAAATTCCATAACGAAAGGTGAACTCCCCTACCCCGAGTATACCACCGTACCAGGTGGAGACCAGAGTGGCGACAAAAGCCGGCAGCGTTAGCCGGCGGCCACCGATGATGTAGTCGACCGCAGAACCACTCCTGGCCTTCGGCCCCAACAACCCGACCAGTAAGATGCCGATCAGGTAGATCGCAATCAGACCGAAATCTATCCAGTGCAATTGACTCAGCGCAACTCCAGTTTCAAGGTCGAGAAAATCGCACGCTCAGCCGCCGGGTAGTACTCCGACCAGTGTTGGTCGGTACTGTCACGGAATCTTAGCGCACCACCATAGCCGCTGCTTTCATACTTCTCATTGAAGATGTTGTCGAGCCGAACCGCCAGACTCAGCCGCCCCAACTGACGGAGATCACCCAGAAGGATATCTGTGGAGACTGATGAGACGAAGTAAGGATCGATTGATAGCTCCGCGACATTGTCGCTCTCGACATACTGACGGCCGATCAGTCGTGCTCGATAAGTAAAGTCGAAGCGCCGGTGATGGTACTCGGCAATCAGATTGCCGATATAGTCGGGAAATCCGGGGATGACCTTGTCGGCGTAATCGACCTGCTCATAGCCCAGCCAGTTCCAGTCGGTGTCGTTGTCGTAGAGGTCTTCAGCGACGCTGAAATCGCGGTAGCGATTGTAATTGTAGGCGAAATTCCCTGAGAGTTCGACCGCGTCACTGAATCTGGCACTGGCGGAGAACTCTATTCCGGAGTGCAGCGAGCGCTGCGCATTGATTGTACCAAGCGTGCCATAATCGGTGACGCCACCATAAGGGACGATTTCGTTTTCAAAATCCATATAGAAAAGATTGACGCTACCACGGTAATTCTCCCGCTTGAGTGTAGCTCCCAGCTCAATATCATGCACCCGCTCCATTGCCAGATCAAGCGTCGGGACGGCGTAAGGATCGTTGGCTTCATAGACCTCGACATCGGTGGGTGTGCGAAATGAGAGAGAATAAGAGGCGAGCAGACTCCAGTGGCTGTCGAGTTCATAGGCCAGGCCGAGACGGGGTGAAAGATAGGTCCAATCCAGGTTGTAGTCATTACCACCGAAGACGCCGATGACGGTCTGATCGAAATCATAGGTTTGATGGCGAAACTGCACGCCGCCGGTCAGGATAAGTTTCGACGAAAGCTCATAGGTGGTCGTGCCGAACAGCGCCAGATGGAGTTTCTCGCCGAAATACTCGTAGTAGCGATGGCGGGGATCGACCGCGTTGGTGAGATGCTCCGCCCAGACCACCTGCCCCCAGTGGTCCGATTCGAAGTAATAGAACGAGCCGCCCAGCGCAGCTTCGCCCCTGGCGTGTTTTATCTCCAGACGAGGTGTCCAGCCCCACTGATTCTTAGCCACCCACTGCTGACGCACCAGATCGCCACTGGTGAAAGTCGCCACCGTGTCGGTGCCGGTGACAATCGACACCGGCGCGATGTTGTACTCCTGATAGTCGCGTTCATCCTTGTACTGCTCATAGTAGCCGCGACCATGAATGTGGAAGAAGGTGTTGTTGAGCGCGAGCTTGTCGTTAAGCTGCCAGATGTTGTGCAGTTCGTAGTGGGGCTGATTGAAATTGTCGGTTTCATTGTCATAGGTCAGTGGGTTGTAACGGCGATCTTCGGCAAGCTGGTCGCGACCGACGCCATAGTAAGTGAGATGCATCTGCATCGGGCCGCCATAGACATTGACCGTAGTGGTCATATTGTGATCGAGGCGCGCGGCCGAAAGATAGTAGGACCAGCCATCATACCAGGATTCGCGACGGTAGCCATCGGAGAGCTGCCGTGAGTAGCGGGCCGAGAAATTCCAGCGACCGCCGATCAGGCCGGAACTGTATTCGAGCGACTGCTTCTCCATGTCGCCGACCCACTCGCCATCAT
>JBDRQZ010000429.1:0-2548 GCA_043826025.1 bacterium
GAGTGCCTCAATCAACATGCGGCGAATCTCAGGCTTTGGATCGACAGCCCAACCTTCGATACGGGGCAGGATGTTGCTCAGGCCCTCACGGTGAATCAGGTTCTTCAGCTCGGTTTGCGCGGTCTCCTGAGTCCAGGTGCCGGGCAGCGCACCCGCTTTGTAGAGCAGCGTAAGCTGTTTGGCGGGGGACTTGGCAAGAACCTCTGCGCTCAAGGACACTGCGAAACTGCGAATCTTGTCCGATTCCGCCCCCAACAGAGCGGTCATCGCGCTCTGCCTCTGGGGCAGGGCGGCAAGCTTCTCGACAATCGCATTCTTCTGTTCGAGCAGACTCTTGTCGAAGTACCCCTCGCCGCGGAGGTCCGCGATGAACTTCCTGGCCGCCGCCTCTGGGATTGCCCGCGCCAGCTCGCGCTGGAGTTGATCCAGAGAGTTTCGCTGTGGAGTTTCCTTCGGAACACCCTCCGATTTACCCGATTCCGCCATATGACCTCAAGTCAAAAAACCTTTTCACATTGAACGCGGTCGCAGCATATATTGTCGCATTGGTGTATATAAGCAGGAGCGATGGAAATGTCATTTCTAAAAGAGACCGATCCCGAAATCTATCAAGCTATACAGGGTGAAACGAACCGTCAGGACCAGAAGATCGAGTTGATTGCCTCGGAGAACTTTGTCAGCATGGCGGTGCTGGAGGCCGCCGGCGGGATAATGACCAACAAGTACGCCGAGGGCTACCCCAAGCGGCGCTACTATGGCGGTTGCGAATTCGTCGATATCGCCGAAAGTCTGGCCCGCAAGCGCGCCAAGGAGCTGTTTGGCGCCGAGCACGCCAACGTGCAGCCCCACTCCGGCTCCCAGGCCAACATGGCGGTCTACTTCACAGTGCTCAAACCGGGAGACACGGTTCTGGGACTCAACCTCGCGCACGGCGGCCACCTGACTCATGGTCACCCCCTCAACTTCTCCGGCATGCTTTACAACATCGAAGCGTACGAGGTGGACAAAGAGACCGAGACGATCGATTACGATGCGTTGATGAAGCAAGCGCTGGCGGTCAAGCCGAAGATGATTATCGCCGGTGCCTCGGCCTATCCGCGCACTCTCGATTTCAAAGCTTTCCGCGAGGTTGCCGATGCTTGCGGTGCCATACTTATGGTCGACATGGCGCATATCGCCGGACTAATTGTCGCCGGACTGCATCCTTCGCCGGTGCCCTATGCCGATTTCGTGACCAGCACGACCCACAAAACCTTGCGCGGTCCGCGCGGCGGTTTGATACTCTGCAAGCAGGAATACAAGAAGGATCTCGACCGCACGGTGATGCCCGGTATTCAGGGTGGTCCGTTGATGCACATTATCGCCGCCAAAGCCGTGGCTTTCAAAGAGGCGATGGAACCCGAATTCAACGAGTATCAGAAAGCTATCGTCGCCAATGCCGCTGCGATGGCGGACGAATTCAACAAGCTGGGTTACCATCTGGTCTCCGGCGGCACCGACACGCACCTGATGCTTCTTTCATTCGTAGATCAGGGAATCACCGGCAAGGATGTTGAGCATGCCCTTGATGCCTCATCGATCACCACCAACAAGAATGGTGTGCCCTTCGATCCGCAGCCGCCGTTGGTGACTTCAGGGATCAGAGTCGGCACGCCGGCGGTCACAACTCGCGGTATGCGGGAACCGGAGATGCGGCAAATCGCGCAGTTTATCGACAGAGTAATCAAGAATCTCGGCGATGAAGATGTCTATGCCGCAGTGCGCGACGATGTCGCCAAGCTGTGCAAGCGTTTCCCGCTCTATCACAACTTGTTGGACCAGGAGGCGCTTTCACATTTGGCAACTCCGGAAGGCAATGAGTGATGTTGGTTGAGTTTTCAGTCGTGCCGATGGGTGAGGGAGCCTCGATTTCGACACAGGTTGCCAAAGTCATCGACATCGTCGACCGCTCCGGGCTGCCTTATCAGACTCATGCAATGGGGACCCTGATCGAGGGAAGTTGGGAGGAGTGTCTCGCGGTTATCAAGAAATGCCATGATGCGTTGAAGCGCTCGGCGCCCCGGGTTTACACCCGTATTGCTATTGATGACAAGAAGGGCAAGAAGCACCTGCTGGAGCGAAAGCTGGAATCGGTAGAGAAGAAGCTGGGGCGTGAGTTCAAGAAATGAGTGAGTTCATACCGGTAGTAGTGCTTTCGACCTGTGGCGATCTTGAGACTGCGGAACGGATCGCCACCCATCTGGTTGATAGTAGACTGGCAGCTTGTGTCAATCTGGTGCCGCAGATCAAGTCGTTCTATCACTGGCAGGGCAAGCTGGAGCAAAGCTCGGAAGCGTTGCTCGTAATTAAGACTTCGAAAGAGAAGCTGACCGTTATCGAACAAGCCGTCAAGAAGCTATCCGGTTATGAAGTCCCGGAATCGATCGCGCTTGAAATCACAGCCGGTTCGCAAGATTACCTGAGCTGGCTGGAGCATGAGCTAAGTAAGGAGAACTAGAATTGGAATACTGTAAGTCACAAGCTGGATATTTTCTCCGCCTGATGAAGG
>JBDRQZ010000430.1:0-4891 GCA_043826025.1 bacterium
GTCAACTATATGTCGCCGGAGCAGGCGCAAGGAATCGAAGTTGATCGCCGCAGCGATCTCTTCTCGGTCGGTGTGCTCTTCTATGAATTGCTCACCGGCAGCCTGCCTTTCAAACGCGCCAACCTGCCGGCGACCCTCTACGCGGTGGTCCATGAAGCTGCGCCGCCGCTGGCGAGTCTGGTGCCCGGTCTGCCAGGCGACCTACAGCCGATTATAGACAAGGCTCTGGCCAAAACGCCGGAGGCGCGCTTTCAGGATCTTGCTGAACTGGCGGTGGCCCTGCAGGGACTGGGGTTTTCTCAGAGCGGCTCCATCTCAATTATGTCCGCGCCGATTCCCGTTCAGCCGCAGATCAAAGGACTGGCGGTGCTCTATCTGCGCAACCTCGGTGGCGCTGATGATGAATTCCTCAGTTACGGTATCACTGAGGACTTGATTGTCGATCTCTCTCGGCTCAAGGGGATGCGGGTCGCGCCGATGCGGGCGATTCTCAAATACAAAGACTCCGATGCCGAACTCGAAGAGATCGCTGCGAAGCTGAATGTGACGATGGTGCTGGATGGCTCGTTGCACAAGGCGGGTGAGCGCATCAGAATCTCCGCGCAACTACTCGAAGTCGCAACCGGCAGCGTGCTCTGGGCGGAGCGCTGGGAGGAGGCGCATGACAATTTGCCCCAGATCAAACGCGCCTTAGCCGGGGGGTTGGGCAAGGCGCTGCAGGTCGATTCGACTCGCATTGCTGCGGCGCAGGTCGGGCAGGTCGAAACTTCCAATCCGCAGGCCTATGAGTTTTACCTGCGTGGCAAGTACGCCTTTGAACGCAAACAGGATTCAAGCGACATCGAAGTCGCGCTTGGGCTCTATCGACAAGCTCTCGAACTGGAGCCGGGGATGCTGGCTGCTCGCGCCGGGGTAGCCGAAGTGTTGATCCACAAGGGGCAGTTTGTCCCGGCGCAGGAGGAACTGCTGGCGGCAATCTCAGCAGCTCGCAATGAGCAGTCACGTTCCGATGAAGCGCGACTGCTGCGGCTTCTGGCGCAGTCTTATCTCCAGCAATCGGCCTGGGATCGCGCCGGTGAGGTTGGCGACCAGGCAAGACAGCTCTCGATCGCGATGGAGGATCTTGCCGGTGAAGCCGCAGCCTTGACGATTCTGATCGATTTACAGCAGCGACGCGCGCGCTTTGACCGCGCGCTGGAGCTGTCGGCCCGCGTTCTGGAAATAAACCGCAGCCTTGACGATCAACAGCAAGCGGCGGCAGCGCTCAAGAACATGGGCACCGTGCATTTGCGGAAAGGGGAGTTTCCGGAAGCGCGTCGTCTGTATGGGCAAGCGCGCGAAATCGCCAGCCGCCGTCAGGATCGGAGTCTCGAAGCCGACTGTATCGGCAACACCGGTCTCACTTACTTTCACACCGGTGAGATTGATCTGGCGCTGAAATGCTACCAGCAAGCGTTGGAGATTCATGGACAACTTGGCAACAGCGGCAAGCGGGCGCTTTGGCTCAACAACATCGCGCAGATTCATGAGTCGCGCGGCGAATATCGCGCCGCCCTCGATTCATTTCAGCAAGCGGCGAGACTCTATCGCGAGTTGGGTGATCGTGGCAAGTATGCGCATGCCACCGCCAATGTCGCGGCGATGTTGCTGATTGTCGGCGAGTATCTCAAAGCTATCGATTCGCTGCATGAGGCCCTGGCTATTGCTCGCGAACTGGATTACCCGCTAGTCAGTGCCTCGGCTTACGATTCGCTCGGCTCCGCCTTTTTCTATCAGGGCGATCACGAACGCGCGCGGGACTATTTCCAACTGGCACTCGAATCGGCGCAGCAGGCCCGGCTCCGACTCAATGTCGCGCACACCCACTTCAACCTGGCGGAACTCTTCTGGAGTGACAAGCAACTCACGAAGGCGCGAGAGCATTCTGAACAATCGCTGGCACTGGCCGAGGAGATGGGCCTTAAGGATGTGCAGGTCAAAGCCAGAGCGCTGCTGACGGCATTCGACGCCACGGCCGACAACTGCGAGGCGAACCTGCACACGTTGCAGGAGTTGGAAGAGCAGGCTCGTGCTCTCGGCGATCCGCGGGTCCTGCTCGCTGTCCAGCGGCTGCTCGTCGAGCAATTGCACAATGCCGCCGGTCCCAATTGCCGCGCCCAGGCGCGCGAGGTGCTGGCCGAAGCGTTGGCGCTGGCAACCAGGCATGAAATAGTACCGGAGCAGAAATGGCTGGAAGCACTTCGCGATCAGCCTGAGTCCGGAACTGCTTAGATCAACTCGCCCCCTCTCGCTCTGCCATCTCCAACATCTGGACAATCTCCCCATAAATGAAGAACCGGGAGCCGCCTGGCAGCGACTCCCGGTTTGATCTGCGGCAGGAACTATCTTAGTAGAGTGGTGGGCCGCAGGTGGACAGCCAGGTCGGGCAGTCGCACGGCGGACTACCGCCACCGAAGATGTAGTTGATCAGATACACCGCATCGGTGATGTTCGCCAGACAGTCGCAGTTCGCGTCGCCGGAGCACACCGCATAAGGTGTCGGCGCTGGGCCACCACCAAAGATGTAGTTGATCATGTAGACTGCGTCGGTGATGTTGACAGTGCCGTCGTTGTTCGGATCACCCGGCCGGCAGTCGCAGAGGAACTCGCCGGTGATCACAAACGCCATGTCCATTGACACCTGGAAGCCCGGTGGCTCATAGAGTTCATGCCACGTGGGGACTTTCTCGCCACCCTGTCGCAGGCGAATCGTTCCCTGAGTCGTGCCCTCGAAGTCTTGGAGTACGGAACCAGGCGCACCCTGGAAATCGATCCGATACTCGATATCGAAGAAGCTGTCGACATTCCAGTTGCCACTCGGCAGCCGTGTCAGAGTCGTGTGACCCGGACTCGGCATACCATTGCCGGTGCCGGCAGTGACCCGCAGCATGTCAAAGTCGGGATCGCCGAAGATCTCGCCCTGCAGGCGGACCATGTCGGTTTCGAACTCCTGAACCGGCTCGCCGGGAGTCCACGGCGCGAGGTGCACCTCGACCTGCACTGGAATCCCAATGTTGCGATGGAATGTCCCAAGTCCGCCGGTGCCGGTCAGCTCCATTTGCAGGATCTCGGTGTAGATTTTAATGACTCCACCGAGATCGCCGCCAGGCAGCGTCTGAACGTTCTCCGGATTCTGCAGAACCGGATCAGCCTCAATGGTCGTGCCTGCAGGTAGACCACCGGTAATGATGATCGCGGTGTCGGTCTGCGGAGTGTAGGGGCAGTCGCCCGGCAAGTCAGCCGTGCCGGTACCGTCGTCGGGTACCGTGCAGAGTCCAGTGTTAACACCCCAGGTGGCGTCGTCATTGAAATGCTCAATCGAGGATTTCCAACCCCACTTGGTGATGACTGTGTCCTCCAGCACCGCTGAAATATCCAGCCAGTAGATCGTGCCTTCCTTCTGATAGAACCAGCGATCCGGTTCGACGAAGATATTGTACTGGAAGTACTGCGTATGATCGTTCGGAATTACGATTCCGGCAGGTGGTACGGTCGGGTCATACCAACCCTCGGTCAAGTCGGTGTTGATCGGAATCGCATTGTAGTTGTCGAAGAACTCCAGCCACAACAGTGGTCCCGGCATACTGTAACCGGTCGGACTATCGCTGGCCGGAATGTCGGCATGAATGCTGATCCAGAAGCCAAGGATGTTACCTGGCAGCCCGTGGAGCCAGGAACCCCAGAAATGAATATCTGAGACCGGGCCGGTCTGCGTGCACTGCCAATCATCAGACACGACCGCGGGCGCAAACGCCTTAACATCCCAGCCCTCTTCATCTGGAAGCTGCGGGTAGTGCATCTTGTGATCATCACCCGGATTCCAGGAGTCGCAAATGTCAGGGATGCCGTTGCCGTTGGCGTCGATGCCGCAAACGGTGCCATCACCGAAGTAAGTACCTCCGGCGGCGCTACAGTCGGCTGCGGTCGTAATGAAGCAACTGGTCTGCACGCAGCAGGCACCCTCGCCGGGTGTTTGCTCGCAGGCGTCATCGATCATGTTGCCATTGTTGTCGCCGAGACAAACTGTGCCCGGGCCCTGCGGAGTACCGCCAAACGCCTCGCAGCATGCCGGATCGAGGTTCTGACAGGAACCATCCTGGAAGCAGCAGGCTTCGATAGTTCCAGTGCAGAGTGTGCCGATGAGCGGCGTACCGCCAAAGGCCTGACAGCAGGCGGGATCGAGGTTCTGACAGTCGGCGCCCGGGATACAGCAAGCCCAGACTTCGCCGAGACAGGTCAGATTCGGTTCCGGCACGCCGCCGATGATCTCGCAGCAGAAAGGATCGAGCATCTCACAGCTACCATCCGGCAGACAGCAGGCCGTGGGATTGGAGCAAGTTGAGCCCGCTCCTCCTGGCGTGCCGCCAAAAAGTTCGCAGCAGAGGGGATCGAGCATCAGACAGGAACCATCCTGGAAGCAGCAAGCTTGCTCCGGCAGACAGGTCGTGCCGGCACCGAGAGAGGAGCCGCAGTAAGAGTTCGAACAACTCTCTGGCGTGGTCTCAACACAGAGCGGGCCGGCCGGACCTTCATAGCAGCAAGCCCCTCTCGGCGTGGTCTGCTCGCAAGCGTCGTCGATATTGTTGCCGTCATTGTCTCCAAGACATACTGTCCCGGCACCCTGCGGCGTACCACCGAAGGCAAGGCAGCAAGTTGGATCAAGATTCTGACATGAGCCATCCTGGAAGCAGCAAGCCTCGATGGTGCCGGTGCAAAGCTGACCGACAATTGGTGTGCCGCCAAACGCCTGGCAGCAGGCGGGATCGAGATTCTGGCAGTCAGCGCCCGGGATACAACAAGCCCAGACTTCACCAAGACAGGTCAGACCCGGCTCCGGAATGCCGCCAATAAG
>JBDRQZ010000431.1:0-7791 GCA_043826025.1 bacterium
TGCCAGCCATCCTCCCAGTATTGAAGCTCGTACTCCTGGCCCTCGGTGAGACGTTGTCCGGCGATGCCATCGGTGGAGGCGACCTGGGCGCGGATCGTGGTAGAGTGCAGCGCCAGAGCGATCGTGCTGTCATGGTTTGGCACAAATGCTGTCTGCCCGCAATCGGAGCCAAGGATGAATGCCGGCCCCCAGGGGAAGATCTCTTCATTCAGGTAGAGCGCCGGCAGATAGGCTAGGTCTGGTCCCATGTCGGTGAAAGTCGCAGAGCTGTCTTCGATTTTGGCCCAATGGATTGCCTTCCACTCGCCGGAGTTGAAAACGCAGAGATAGGCAACATTGACTGAGTCGGGGATCTCACGCTCGAATCTGACAGTGACGTCGCACTCATCAACGTAATCGGCGGTGACATCGAGGTAGTTCTTGCCCGCCAGCCAGCGGGGCATGCTCTCCTGCTTATTGCCCTGAAAGGCGAGATTTTGTGTTTGTTCGCCGAACATCTTGCGATAGACTTTGGCGACTTTGTTGGCCAAACCATAATCGCCGGGGTTGGCTTCGGCGCCCATGAAAGGAATCACCGTGCCGTCACGGGTGACAATCGAATTCCAGGCATGATTATTGCCGGCATCGGCCCAGTATGGTGTGTAATCACTGGTCACCGCGATGCCGTTGGCACGCAATGCATAGATCGTGATATTGGTCATATCTTCACAGCGACCCAGACCTGACTGGAGCATCTCCCCCAGACCCTGATCGGTCGGGTGATAGTAATAGCGCGGATCGAAAGTGAAATACCCGCGCACATCATCGTTAATCAGCGCCGCTGCGGCTACCGGATCGGTAGAGTCCTGCAAGTGCTCGGCGATATGCGCGTACTTGTCCCAGAAGAACTCCCGCCAGGGTTCAAGCGGTTCATTGCTGCCTCGGTAGGGCAGTACATAATCGCGGAACAGTTCGAAATCCAGCCACTGCGCCCAGGGTTTCTCATGCCAGGCGCGAAAGGCCCGGTCGATCTGGCCGATCAGGAATTCTGCCGAGACATTCTCCAGATCGAGGATTTTATCGCCTCTCTCGAAATCGAGCGTTCCATGTTCGGTTTCCAGTTCATCAAACCCGGCCAGTAGGTCCTCGTAGTTGTCATAATCGTTGACATTGAAATCGACCTCATTGCCGCTTGAATCCTTCAGCGCGTAGGTCGCGTAGGAGTGCTCTTCCATATTTGCGATCAGGTAATAGGCCGCCTGCAGCTTGAGCGTGTCGGGGTCCTGGGCGAAGTGCGCGATTACCTGTTCGAGGGCAGCGCGGTTGGTACCGGCTGCCGAAACCGATTTTTCAACCTCCGGCGGATAAGTGGAACCCCGCTGACAACCTTGAAACAGCAGGCCGCAGAGCGCTATCAAACCGACTAAGATGGCAGAAGTGCGAATGTACGAGAGCATGGCGTTGATTCCTTTCATATTTGCTATCCAGATTAGCACTCGGCGGGGCGGATTACAAACGCTTTTGCGGCAGTCCGGCGCGGCACCTGCAAAACAAATTGACGGCTCCATCTTGCTTGTGTATCATTGCTGTCTGATTCGTCTGTAGTGCATTAATCATCTGGATGCTTGAGATTATGCTGAAACTGGTTGGAACCGACGGTACAAAATTCTACTCCTGGGAACTGCCTCCCGGCAAGTATGATCTGGGTCGCAGCAGCGATCGCGATTTCTGCGTGCCGCATTCGACCGTTTCGCGCAAACATGCGGAGATCGAGGTCAGCCCGGATGGCAACCAGGTCTTCATCACCGATCTTGGCAGTCACAACGGCACTACTGTCGATGGCACGCGGGTCAGCGAGCGACATGCGGTCAAGCCTGATGCGATGATTGCTTTCGGAGCGGCGGAGTTTAAAGTCGTCCGCGCCGACCGGATCGAGATGGAGAAAACCCGGCCGGCAGTCCTGGGGCTGGGCGAGGCAGATCTGGAGAAATCAGTGGTGCTGCCGTTGCAGGAGGCAATGAAGCCATTGCCATCCAAGGTTGCCGACCTGCCTAATGTCTTACCGACGCTGTTTGAGACCGCGCGCATGTTAGGCAGCTCCGCTCCCGAGGATGAGATGCTGCGGCAGGCGCTGGCGCAGTTGGCGAAAGTGATTCCCGCCGAGCGGCTCGCGGTGCTGTTCACCGCCGAAAACGATCTTGGAGTCTACCCAGCCGCGACCCTGTTGCCGGAGGGCAAGGACCCGGGCAACTTCACGCTCTCGCGCACGATTGTCACCGAGGTCCTGAGTCAGCAGAATTCGCTGCTGATCACCGACTCCGGACTCGATCCCCGTTTCTCCGGCAAGGAGTCGATTATCAGATCGGCGCTGAAATCGGCGCTGGCGGTGCCGTTGTTTGACGAGGGCCGAGTGCTCGGCATCCTCTATGTCGACACCTCCAATCCGCTGCATCGCTACACCGATGATTATCTGCGGCTGCTGGCGCTGTTTGGCAATATGATTGCCGCCCGGCTGGTCAATAATGCGCTGCTGAAGGAACGCTACCAGAAAGAACTGATGGAAGCCGAGATGCAGCGCGCTAAAGAGATTCAGGAGCAGTTGCTGAATGTCGAGCGCCCGCGAATCGAAGGCTACCAGAGCACCGCATTTCTCACCTCCTCGCGAGAGGTTGGCGGCGATCTCTATGAGCTGGCGCAATTACCCGATGGTTCGCTGCTCTTTCTGGTGGCTGATGTCAGCGGCAAGGGGATGGGTGCCGCCCTCTTGATGTCGAATATTCTCGCTTCGATTAGGATATACTGCCAACGCAAAGAAATCGAGCTGTTGCAGGCGGTCGAATTAATCTCACTGCAACTTTGTCGCTACAGTCGCTCCACCGACTTCGCAACGCTGTTTATCGGCAGGCTCAATCCCGCGACTCATCAGATCAGGTATGTCAATGCCGGGCACAATGCGCCCTATTTGGTGCGCGCCGACGGTTCTGTTGAAGAATTGGGCGCTTCGGGGGTAATGGTAGGAGCCTTCGATTTTGCCACCTGGGATGAGGCGGAGACTTCGCTTAATCCGGGGGACCTGCTGTTCATCTTTACCGATGGTGTGACGGAGGCGGAGACTGAGGCCGGCGATATGTATTCTGAGGAGCGCCTGATGAAGCTGCTGGTAGCTGAACGGACGTTGCCCGCCGATGCGCTGGCTGCGCGGGTTCATGAAGATATAAAATCGTTTGTCAAAGATGCGCCGAGTTCGGATGATATCACGATGTTGATCCTCAAACGCAATCTGGAGAGCAATGATGCAACCGGGCGACAAACTAGCCCACTTTGAGATAGTCCGCAAATTGGGTGAAGGGGGCATGGGCGAGGTTTACCTGGCTCGCGATCAGAAACTCAATCGCGAAGTGGCGCTGAAGATTCTGCATGAGGACTACTTCGACAGCGAGCATCGACGCGAACGGTTCCAGCGGGAGGCCACGATGGCGGCGCGGGTGTCGCAATCCAATGTGGCGGCGATTTACGACATCGGCACGGCAACACTTCCAGGCCAAAAAGAAGAAGTCAGCTACATCGTGATGGAATATGCGGAAGGCCAATCGCTCAAGCAATATATGCAGCAGAAGCGGGGCGATCTGTCGGCGCTATTGCGAGTCGCCGAGAAAGTCGCAGCCGGGGTTGCGGCAGCGCACAAACTCAATGTCGTGCACCGCGATCTCAAACCGGAGAATATCATTGTCACCGCCGAAGATGAGCCGAAGATTCTCGATTTCGGTCTGGCCAAAGCGATAGCGCCGCTCGAAGGCGATCGCGAGCAGAAAGATGGCGATGATGACACAATTTCAAAAGAACTGACCCGGGCCGGCACTGTGGTCGGCACGGTTTCCTATATGTCGCCGGAGCAAGCGCAGGGGAAGGATGTCGATTCCCGCTCCGATGTTTTCAGCTTTGGCATCCTCCTTTACAACATGTTCACCGGGGAATTGCCCTTTACCGGCAAGACCCAGGTCTCGATTCTGGCGCGCATTCTGGAGACTCATCCCGAGAAACCGTCGCTTAAGAATGAGGCCATACCGCCGGAGCTGGAGCGGATCATCGACAAGTGTTTGCAGAAAGACCCGAATGACCGCTATCAGGACACGCGTGATTTGGTAGTAGATCTGCGGCGCTTACGACGCGAGCATGACAGCGGCGCAACCTCGACGATTACCGGCCCGACGGCAGCGATCAAGGCTGTGAAGCCGAGAGCCTCGACGTCGACGTGGGCTGCAATGGCAGCCGGTGCGGTGATCATCCTCGTGCTGATCGCCTTCGCGAGCGGCCTCTTCGATACCGGCGGCTCAGGTGGAGGTGCCGTCGCCGGCAGTAATGGTCTGGCGATTCTGGGATTCGAGAACAAGACCGACAACGCGGAACTCGACTGGCTGAAGACAGGTCTGCCGGAGATTTTACTGACTGATCTGGCACAGAGCACGCGCGCCAACATCATCAGTCAGAGCCGGGTGCTTGACCGGTTGGGCCGAGAGGCCGAGAACGCTCAGCATTCGCACAGTCATCAGGAATCGGTTGAAGCGGCACGCGCCCTGGGAGCGACAACGATACTCTCCGGGGCTTTCTATATGGTGGGAGACAAGATCAGGATCGATGCCAGACTGGAAGAGGCTGCTTCCGGCAAGATTACTCATTCCGCCAAAGTCCAGGGCACCGATCCTTTCGCACTAGTCGATTCGCTGACGCTGCAAATCGCGGCAGCGCTGAATGTCGAGCAGATCGATTCTGCCGCGTCACCGGTGGCGGAGTTGACCACAGCGTCACCGGAAGCCTACAAGCATTATCACCTCGGCATCGATGAGTTCCTCAACGGGCGTCACGAGGAAGCGGTGGCGCAGTTCGAGGAGGCACTCAAGTATGATTCAACCTTTGCGCTCGCTTATATGCGGATTGGCCTGGCGCGGCAATTCCAGGGACGACCGCAGGAGGCGGCGCAGAATCTTGCGCTTGCCAAGCAGTATGAGCACCGGCTTTCGAATTACGACCGCAACCTGCTCGACATCTATGCCGACCTCTGGCTGAAGCAGGAGTTCGATCAGGCGATGACCAAGCTGCGCACGCTGGTCGGCAACTATCCCGATGACAAAGAAGCAAAGTCGATGCTCGCTATCCTGGAAGGCGAACTTTCCGGTGACACAACCAGGGCCTTTCAGCTACTCGACAGTGTGATTGAGCAGGACCCTGGTTTCCGCATGGCGCTCAATTGGTATGCGGACATTCGCAGCCGCCAGGGAAACATCAATGAGGCTGTCAGGCTAACCGAACAGTTGCTGCGTTACCATCCGGAATCATATGATGCGCGGATGCAATTGGCGCGGTACTACATTCAGTTGTCACAATTCGACAAGGCGAAGACGGCGTTTGAACGAATCCTCGAATCTCACCCCGATGATCCGAATGCGCTATTCAGTCTCTTTAACATTGCCTTGCGGCAGCGCGACTTCAAGGGAGGCAGTGAGTACCTCGAGCGAGTCGCCGCGGTGCATGGCGACAATCCATTCGAGATGATCAGCTACTGGGCTAACAAGGCCGCGCTTGCCTTCTGGAGGGGTAAGTTCCTGGCTGGTCTCGATTTTGATCGCAAGAGTCTTGATGAAGCATTCAAATCCGGCGACAGCACCCTGATTCTCTCTTGCGCCAACACGCTCTCGGAATATTTCCGCCGCTTTGAGATGAAAGATTCAGCCCTGTATTACGCTCAACTCAGCCGCCAGTATGCGCATGGTCTCTCATTGCTAAATTATCCAATTATGCTGGCGCAAATCGACCCGGCGTTGGCTGACACTGCGCGACCCCTATTCGAAAAGGAGTCTATCGACTTCCGGGCGCGGGTGCCGCAGGAGATCTGGCCGCTGGTCGATGCACTGGGGAAGGTTTTCAGAGCCACTGTAGACCAGGACACTGCCCTTGAAGTCGAAGGGATGGAAGAGCTGGTCGCGCACGAGGTTTCCGCGAATGCGGGAAACCGGCGCTCGCTCGGTTACACCCTGATCAAGGGTCACGAGTATCAGCGCGGGATCGATATCCTACTGGACTTCGTTCAGGGCCCCGATGAGACCGCCTCCGGCTACCACTACCCGCACATCTGCTATCTCCTGGGTACGGCCTACGAAGGTCTCGGCGACACAAAGAACGCGAAGGCCCGCTACCGCGAGATGCTTAAATACTGGGGTAATCCCGATCTCGAACTCAAGGAGATTGTCGACGCCCGCGAACGTTTGGCGCGGCTTGAAAGCAGCAGCTAACTGCCGGAACGCTTATCGAACTCTTCTCGCGTCAGTATCTTCAGCGGCTCCAGTTGTTTGCCGCGCAACTCTGAGTTAAGCTTGTCGACCTGCCCGGCGAGAATGCCGTCGAGTTCGGCCCGTGACTTATCCACTTCCCCGGAGAATACCTCGAACCTCGCCATCTGCGACTCGGTCGGTCTGCCGCCGTAGGCCATCACGGATTGATAGAGATTGACAACCTTCTCGCGCAGTCGCTCGTCACCGGTAATCCCCTGCGTCTCATCATCGTTGACAACCATTGAGTCGTTGAACTCGCGCAGCCGCGCGGCAAATGTGTCCAGACGTTTGCGCAGGCCATCTTTGTCGCCAAGTTCCTCGGCCCGTGCCTGCGCCTGGTCGCGAGTCTCGGTGGCGATGGCGCCGAGGAAAGCGATCTCCTCAGTCAGATGGTAGAGCTTCATCACGGTCTGCTGCTGCAGTGCGCGATCCGCCGCCGAATGAGGCGATCTGGGATCGGCAGCAATGGTCACCTGGCCCTCGTAGCTCTCCTTGCCCTTGAGCAGTTTGTAAGTGTAGGTACCCTCGGGCAACATCGGCCCGAATAGTCCACCCGCCGCGAGCGTTTTCGCTTTCGCCGTCTTCGGCGGTTTCATCCGCATGTACCAATCGACCAGATTGAGTCCTTTGCGCTTGCCGCCGGGGATTGTCTTGAGCAGTTCGCCCTCAGGACTGTAGATTTCGATCTTCAAGTCGCCGAACAGGTGACGGTTTTTCAGGTAGTAAACCAGTCGTGCGACCTCGGTCGGATTGCCGCCGACAAACTCGTCGCCGCCGGTGTATTGCTGCAGCCAGGTGGAGGCGCCGATAGTCACCGGTGAAGATTCGAAGATATGCACATCATCGGCGAGGATGTCGGGCGTGATTTGTCGCAGCGGCGTGATGTCGTCGATAATATAGATTCCCCGGCCATGCGTGGCGATGACGAGATCGTTATTGCGAGGGTGGATCACCAGATCGCGCACCGAGACCTGAGGCAAACCTTCGCTGAAACGTGCCCACTGCCGCCCACCGTCGATCGAGACATACAAGCCGAATTCGGTACCGACAAAGAGCAAGTTAGGGTTAACCGGATCCTCGCAGGCAATGTGTGCGTAGCCTGCGAGCGAATCGCTGGACAGACGTTCCCAGGTTTGTCCGAGGTCGGTCGTCCGGTACACATAAGAGGTCATATCGCCGGTGCGGTGACCATCAAAGGTGACGTAGGCGGTACTGCGGTCGTGGTGACTAGCCGCGACCGAGCTACACCAGGTGCTCTTCGGCAAGCCGTCGATGTTGCCGACCACATTGTTCCAGGACGCACCATCATTCTGGGTGACCTGCAGGTTACCATCGTCGGTGCCGACCCAGATGAGTGACGGATCGAGAGGGGACTCGCTGATAGTGAAAATCGTGCAGTGATTCTCCGCAGTGGTGTTGTCGATTGTCAGACCGCCCGATTGACGCTGCCGCTGTTTTTTCGGGTCGTTGGTTGTGAGATCGCCGG